>JACMLX010000124.1 GCA_014379355.1 Gemmatimonadaceae bacterium | reverse complement strand
TCCACAAGCGCTTGCTCTTCCCCGCGTCCCCCGCGGGCCCCGCGTGAAAAGTGTTTGCTCCGATGCTGTAGAAGTCGCGATACTGTGCGAGACCAGCAGTCGACCGTCAGCGCCGCGGGAGTTCGTAGAGCGAACGGGTCAGGGTTTCGACGATGCGGTCGGCGTCGGGGAGGGCCAGCGGCATCGGTCCGCGAATCTTGATGACGTTGTGGAACGGCCCGTCGGTGCCCACCAACACGCCGCGCTCACGCATGCGGTTGACGACGAACGTCGCTTCTTCTGCGGCCGGTTCGAGCGTCGTGCGATCGCGCACCAGTTCGACACCGATGAAGAGCCCCGAGCCACGGACATCGCCCACGATCTCGAATTGTTTGACGAGCGGTGACAGCCCGCCCAGCAGGCGGTTGCCGACCTTGAGTGCGTGCTGTTGCAACTGCTCGTCGAGTGTGACGCGCAGCGTGGTCCGGCCAGCGACGCACGCCGCCGTGCTGCCGCCGAAGGTGCTGAAGTACTCCATGCCATTGTTGAATCGATCGGCGATCGCACGGGTCGTGATCACCGCGCCCATCGGATACCCGTTGGCGATCGGCTTGCCGAGGACGACGATGTCCGGCGTGACGTCATGTGCCTGGAACGCCCAGAAGTGTGTGCCGATGCGTCCGAATCCGGTCTGCACTTCGTCGGCGATGCACACACCGCCGGCGGCGCGCACGCGCGCATAGACGTCGCCGAGAAATCCGCGCGGCAGCAGGATCTGTCCACCCACGCTCGGACAGGTCTCGGCGATATACCCGCACAGGCCACGACCAGCGGCCTGAAGGCGTGCGATCACCTCACCGACGCGGGCTGCGAACCAGGCACCGGCGTCGCCCTCGACCGATCGATTGCGATAGACATCGGGAATCGGCGACGTGTGCACCCAGTCCGGCGCACCGGTCCCGCCAGGACCGGCATGTTTGTACGGGCTGATGTCGATCAGTGTGGTGGTGTGGCCGTGATACGCGGCGTCCATCACGATCAGGTCCCGCTGTTGCGTGCAGGTGCGCGCGAGACGGAGCGCGAGTTCGTTCGCCTCGCTGCCCGACGCCGTGAAGTAGCAGACACGCAGCGCTTCAGGCAGCAACGCGGTCAGTTCCTCGGCATAGCTGGTGAGTTGCGCCTGCAGGTAGCGTGTATTGGTGTTGAGCACCGCCAGCTGTTCGCTCACCGCGCGCACGACACGCGGATGGCAGTGGCCCACGTGCGCGACGTTGTTGTAGCCGTCGACGAAGCGGTGCGCGTTCTCGTCGAACAGGTACTGCCCATGCCCGCGCACGATGTTGAGCGGCATCGCGCGATAGGAGACGCCCAGATTGTCGCCGATGTGTGCCTTGCGCGACGCAGCGATGTGCGCCTTCGCGGTGTGATGCGGCAGACGCCGGGCGGGGATGCGCAGCAGCAGGTTCGGATCGGGACAGATGCTGTGCCAGACCGCGCGCTGGCTCGCACGCACGGCGCCGTCCACGTTGCACGGCACGTCCAGCATGTCGGTGATCAGCTGGACGTGCACATGCGCCCACCAGTTGCCGTTGGTCGGCGCGCTGCCGACACGCGCGAACTGTGCGCCGCGCCGGATGTCCTGGCCGATCTGCAGCCCGTCGAGCGAATCTCGTGTCAGGTGCCCGTACAGGGTGTAGAACGCTACCGGATCATCGCCGCCGGTCGTGTGGCGCAGTACGATCACCGGACCGTAGTCGTGGTAGTTGTCCGCATCCTCGAAGCCGTGGACGACACCATCGAGCGGCGCATGCAGCGGCGACCCTGCGGCAAGCGACAGGTCGAGCCCGATATGGATCGTGCGCGGCTCCGCGGCGCGCGCTTCGTTCGGCCAGTGATAGATGAGGCGCGCCTCGTCGTATCCTCCGACGCCGATCCTCGCGCCATGCTCTGCAAGGACGCGCTGCACACGGCGATCCAGGTCCGCCGGTGCGTTCTCGGTGTCGTCACTCGAGATGAGTGCGCTGCCTGCACTGAAATCGAGCGGCGCGACGGGCGTCGTGCGCAGGTCGTGGCCGAGCAGTGGCGCAATCTTCGACGCGTTCGCCGTCAGCCACTGTGTCACGCGTGATGCGTGCGGGACCGCCGGCAGGCCGCACGCATGGCGGAACGTGTAGTGTGCGAACCGCGGATGGATGGCGGCGAGCGCCGGCAGTGTCGTCGTGATCGGCCCCTGGCTGATACCGAGGTAGTCGTCCTCCGGGCGATCCGCCTGCTGTTTCGCGGCAATGCATGCGCTCATGCAGAGACGCATGCACATCAGCGAGAAGAGCGCGTCGATCTCCGGTTCGGTGAGCGGGTGCGTCTGCTGGTATCCTGCGACCACTGCAGCGGCGGCCGAGAGTGGATCCTCGGCGCTGAGCGCCACGTACGCCATCGCGATCGCGACATCGTTGACGGTGTGCGAGAACACCATGTCGCCGAAGTCGATGATTCCCGTCACCTGTTGCAGCGTCTCGTCGACGAGGATGTTGTAGTCGTTCGCGTCGGAATGGATGATGCTCTTCCGGAATCCCGGCAAGAGCGGCACGACATGTGTCGCGTGGAATGACGCCAGCGTTCCAATGTGTGCTGCGAGCACACGATCGGTGACCAGCGGCAGCAGTTCGCGCACGACGCGCTCCGCGTTGGCGAGATCCCAGTGAAAGTCGCGATGCAACGCGACGTGATCGAACGATTCCAGCGCCCGGTCGAGACGCCCGAGTGCGCGACCGATGTTGCGGCGGAGTGCGTCAGTGTGCAGCGGGGTGGAGCCGAGTGTCTGTCCTGGCAGCGCCGTGATCAGTCGGGCATGACGCGTGTCGAACGTCTCCACGGCGCGGCCATGCAGCGACTTGACGACGGCTGGCGTCAGTCCGGTCGGGCCAACGTGCGCCATGACGGCGCATTCGGCTTCCAGGACTTCGAGGCTTTCGTTCGTATTGGCGAGCTTGAGGATGAAGACGTCGCCGCTCGCCGAACGCAGCAGGAAATTCTGGTCGCGCTCGGAGGGAAGCTCGGACGCTTTCGCCTCGACGCCGAAGCGCTGGAGCGCGAGCGCGCTGGCATCGCGCAAGGTGTGGCGAGTGGCGAACGGCATGCACGCTGCGACTGGGTTGATCTGCCTTGCACCGCGTCGGGACTGGACGGCTGGTGGAAGTGTCAATGATCACGCCGACCAGCGCGAAGCGCAAAGCGGAGCTCGGACGTTCGCGCTGATTCCGCTGCGCCGGAGCCTGCGTTCGCCACTGCGACTCTGTCCGTCGCCGCAACCGCACACTACACTCCGACGGTCTTCACATGGCGCCGTGACCCCGCGCCGCTCGCCAGCCCACCCCACAGTATCAGGAGCGCCACATGTCGGTCGCCAAGGTCATCGAGATCATCTCCAACAGCACAGTCAGCTTTGATGATGCTGTCAAGCAGGGCGTGTCGCGCGCATCGGACACCCTGCACGACATCACTGCCGCCTGGGTCAAGGATCAGAGCGTCATCGTTTCCGCGGGCAAGGTGACTGAATACCGTGTGACGATGAAGGTCACATTCCTGCTGAAGGGCGGAGACAAGCCGGCTCGCGGCAAGAAGAAGTAGACGGCCGGCGGACCAAGGCAGGTCAGGTGGCGATCCACCCCGGCCAGCACGTCGAGACGGAGACCAGAAACAGGCTCGCAGGCGATGCGGAGTCGACCGGCCCATCCCGCCGCAGGAATGGCGCCGGCAGATATCCGTCCGACCAATCCAGCAGCGTTCCCGAGGTCGGCGTCACCAGCGAATACAGCCACTTGAAGTCGTGATCGATGCTCAGGTCCGCGTGTGGATCGTGCACCTCGAACAATTCGTCCCGCGTTGGAGTGCGTACGTCGAAGTTGTACACGAACACCTCACTGCCGTCCCGGACCGCGATCGGCGTCGGTGTGGCGCCTGAAATGGTGAGGTCGGTGTCGAAGCTGAGGTCCAGATGGTGTGCGGGATGCGGCATCTTCACGAAGGCCGAATGGTATCCCGCCAGTGGAAGCTCACGCGACGCACACGGGACGGGTTTCGTGAGAAAGGTCACCGTGGCGCAGATCGCGGATGCATCGACCTGCAGCGCGGCACCGTTCCCCATGCTCGGCGCGTCGGCGAGATTGGCAAAAGCCTTGCTCACCGGCGTGTAGTCTGGCGTGCCGCTCGCACCGTCGCTGATCGAAATCGTCATGCCACCGATCAGGTGATGCGTTTCGTTTCCCGTTGGATCGACCACCAGGATGCCGGCGAAATGTCGGACCGCCGGTGTGCCGTCCAGATGCAGCAGCTGACCGCCGTTGTTCGTTCCATACGGCGGCGTGGAATGTTCACACTCAGGCAGCAGCACAGCGCTCAGCGTGGCGGTGCCGTCCGCAGCCGGCTTGGCACAGAACAGCGACACACCACAGAAAGTGACTCGAATCGTCATCGTGTGCTCGTGTGAAGGGATCCTGCGCGGTTCGTCCCCACTGCCACCGTGAATGCCGCCACCGTCGACAGGTGCCTCGCCGCGGTCGTGCGATCCGACAGCAGGCGAATCGATGCGCGCTGCAGTGCAATCGCAGCGTCGGCGCCGCCCCGGATCTCGCTATGCATGTCGACCATCAGCGCGCCGGCGTCGGCATCATCGACTTCCCACCGCCCTGCAACAACGGTCCCGCTTCCGGCGTCCAGGAAGGCCGTGGCCAGCGGATTCGAGCCGCCCAGCCCGACGACGTTCTCACCGACGCTGCCGCACGCCGACAGCACCACCAGCTGCACACCGTCAAGTGACATCGCGGACACTTCCGATGCATACAGCACTCCGTCCGCGAACGTACGACCACGCGCCAGTACGAGGTACGAACGATCGGGATCATTCGCGTTGATCACGGCATGACCGGCGAAGTGAATCACATGATGCGCCGGAAAGAGCCGTTGCATCTCGTCGTGCGTCGCACCGCCATGCCGAACCACGACTCGCTCCGGAAAGAGCGTCTCGACACGACGAACTTCCTCGTCCGCGTGCCGCAGTGGCTCGAGGTCCGGAAAATCCGTGCGTTTCCATGTCGGGTCCGCAATCAGTAGAGGGACACGACTCGCGAGTTTCCCGGCAGGCTTCCCGGACGCCGCCGTCGGTACCATCTCGCGGAAAGCCGCCCGCTCCAGCAGGAATCGGCCGTTGCGCTCGCGCAGCAACGCGATCGGCAATGACGCGAGCTCGTCGTCATTGTAGACATCGACGATCGTACCGGCTGGAATCCGCTGCGTGAGGTCACCGAGCAGAATACGCGACAACGGCTCGTCGAGCTCGGTCAGCGATGCTGCGTTGACTCCAGATCGAATGCGGCTCACGAATCGATGCACGAGTCCGCGTACAGAGTCGCGCGCAACGTCGACGCGGCGCACGACGCGTCCGCTGTCCGTCTCGAGCCACGTCAGCACAATCTGCGGCAGTACCACGAAGCGTAGCGCGGCGTGTGTCCGTCCAAAGGATCGCGCAGTGTGGACCCGGCCGACACGCGCGCGTCCACCGAGGTGCGACAACGCCCTGGTACGCTCGAATGCGAGTGTCGTATCACCGTGCGCAAGCGCCATCGCGATCAGCGTGCGCTGTGACTCGCGCGAGCTGGCGACCAGCTGTCGCGACTGCGAGCTCGGCACTGTCGGCGCAAGTGACGCCACCATCGTCACCGCCGAGTCGAGCAGTCGTTGTGCGCGCACCGTGTCGCCGATCGATGCGGCAAGCGCGCCGCCGCGCGACAGCAGTCCCGCCAGATCGCTCGGGGTGCTCCGGAAGTGGGTGATCGCCGCGTCCACGAGCTGCAGTGCACGCTCCGGATTGCGCGTCGCGAGTGCCGCCGATTCCGCTCGATTCAACTCGGCATCCAGTCGCGAGTGCATCGTCGAGTCAGTGACTGTGCCGGCAAGACGCCTCGCTTCGGTGAGCGTGGCCAGGGCCAGGTCGTGTCGCCGCAGCGCCACCTGCACGATGGCAAGACGTCCGAGCGCCTCCGGCAGATCCTTGGCGCGTTTCGAGTCGCGCGCGCTTCGGATCGCCTCGTCGAGCACACGTACGGCCGCATGATGTCGTCCGGCATCGCTGAGATTCTGCGCGACGAAGAGCAGTTCTTCGTACCGCACGGCACCGTTCAGCGCGGCGGACGCTGCGAATCCGCGGAAAACACTCGTTGCCGATTCGCGCGCGCGGCCTGCCAGACTCTGCACGTCGGCGATGGCTGCCATTGCCTGCGCCGCCGAGCGACGTTCGTCGATGGACGAAAATCCGCGCATGGCCGCGATGAAGTCGCGCTCAGCGCCATCGAGCGCGCCGGCGCGCCCCACGACGATTCCTCGTGCGAACGTGGCGCGCGCCGCGAGTGCACGGTCGTGGCGATGATGTGCGCTATCGATGACCTGCGACAGCATCCGAATCGCAGCGGGATAGGCGCGCTCAGCGGTGAGAATTCCGGCGATGTATGTCGTTGCCCAGTCAGCGAGGGCCATCGCGCCACGGCCGCGAAAGACCGTGATCGCCGAATCGATCGCGGGGCGTGCGGCGCCATATGCCGTGAGGCGAAAGCTCGAGATGCCGCGGTGCAGCGTGCCGATTGCGCGCGCCGTCGCCGCGTCGAAGGGCGGTCGCATCGCCTGCGCGAGATGTGCGACCGTCGAATCCGTGTGCAGGCCTGCAAGTTGCGCGGCAATGGAATTGGCGACCGTGTACGAGGAACGTGCTCGCGCGGTGTCGCCTGACAGTACGGCGGCAGACCAACGCGCCAGCAACGAGTCGACGACGAAATCCCGGCCACGTTGTGGGTCGCGCGCGATCTCATCGGCGCTGATGGCGTTGCCGGGCGTCGACGCGGCCAGAACGGGCAGCGAGTCACGTGACGCCACAATTGCCGCGCGCCACGCCGCGTCCGGCTCCGTGTCGCTGATGCGCGTCCAGTCGGCTCCGGCGATCCGGTTGAGGCGGAGCGTCCGTTCCACGACGGCACGATTGTACGCGACCGAGCGTGATGTGCTGTCGCGAGCCGAAGCGTCTTCGAGGAGTTCGAGCGCCATGAAGATGTCGCGCGCGTCCTGCCGCAGCCTTGCGCGGATGAGATACGCAATCGCGAGATGGTTCAGCGGCAGGACGTGTGCGGGTTCGCGCGCATGCACTTCGGACAGTCCACGAATGGCACGATCGACCTGACGGGCGTCCGGTCTTCCGACCGCCAGATCGAGGAGTGCTGCTGCCCACAATCCATCGGTCGATGTGCGCGCGCCGGAATCTGCGACGAGTGCCGTACTGACTCGTGTCAGCGCCTCGGCTGCGGCTGCCGATGCTTCGAGACAGCCAGCTGCGGGAATGGTCGGCGTGGTGTCGGACGCAGGGCAGGGTCGGTAGACGGCCTCGTCGTTCAACCGAAGCTGAAAGGGGCGCTCATCGCGCAGCGCCCGCAGTGCAGCATACGTGTGTGGGTAGGTTCCCTCGTCCGCGCCGGCGTCGCGCGCGCACGCCGACACAAGCGTGCACAGCGCAAGACCCAGCACCACGTCACGCGTAATCGGCACGACGCGCGTCACCGCACGCGCGCGTCACCCGCCGTCGGCAGCGCGGAGACGACCTCGCGGACGAGACGATCCAGCGTTGCCGCTGTGGTATCGCGACTCACATTCATCGCGCGCAAGCCTCGCAGCGCGTCACGCCACGCCGTCGCATCGCGATGCGACTCCAGTGACTCGATCACCGAAGGAAGTGCGATTCGAAGCGGTGCGTCGGACCGAAGGTTCTCCGTCCGACCGGCGCGCAGCGACAGGCGCGCCCCCTCGACCCACGCGCCGGCATCGAACGCCGCTGTATCACCGCTGAGCTGGCGTACCTGCCGCGCGCGCGCATCGCGTGTGGCTGCCGCTCGCATGTCATCGCGCTCGAGCTGCGCGGCCAGGGGCGCTGCGCCGGACACTCCGCTCAGCGTCGATGCGAGTACGGACGTGGTGTGGGTCCAGGCCGTCGAATCGGCGAGCGTACCGGCAATTGTGAGCGCCGCAACCAGTGCGCCAAGTCGTGACGGCGCGACGAACATGTCGGAGTCGGCGCCATCGCCACGAACGATCGGGTGATCGCCTTCGCCCCAGCCCGCGCCAAGTGCGCGGTCCATCGCGCCCGCGCCGCTGGCGTCGGCGATGCGGATCTGTCGGATCACCGCGAGGGTGTCGGCAGGCGCTGCACCACGGGACAGCGCAACCACACCGACGATCGCCGCGGCGGCGAGCATGCTTCCGATGCGCAGTGCGGCGCGGCGCCGACTCGGCGATCCGAGTGTCGGGAAATTCGCGGCATGTGTGTCGCCATCGCCGGTGTCGGCAACCCGTGTGTCCTCCATGCGCGCGAGCGACGTGATGCGCGTCGCGTCGGTGAAGATCCGATACTGCTCGGCATCGCTCGCGAGCACCGCCGCAACACGCTCGCGTTCCGCCGCAGGCATGGTGCCATCGATGAACGCCGCCAGTGTCTCGGCATCGATCAGCGTGCGACGCATTCCGACCTCCACTGCGATGCGGAGGCGCATCCGCAGTTCCGGAAAATCGTGGGCGCGATCACCAGAGTCGATCCTCGGCAAGCAGTTCAAGCACATCGGACTTGGCGATGCCGTGCCTCGTCAATGTGCCGTGCAGTCTGCGCGCGATACCTTCGATCCGGCGATACAACGGTTTTGGTGCGAGATGCAGGGCAGTGGCGATGTCTGCGATGGGATAATTGTCCCAGAATCGCATCTTGGTGATCAGCCGATCCTCTGCCGGCATGTGCTCGATCGCCTGACGCAGCGCGAGGAGCACCCGGTCACGTTCCTCGGTGACCGCGACCGAATCAGCGCGCTCGTCAGTCAGGTGTTCCGCCGCGTTCTCGATCGGGACGTCGCGATCGTTGATGCGACGTGAGAGTCGAGCGGCCCACTGAGACAGCTGCGCATCGGACTCCACGGCACCGCTGCTGCGCAGAATGCCGATCGCGTCGCGTACGGGGCACGCATCTCGGATGATCAGCTCCTCGAGCCGAACGCCGATAGGGCCAAGTCGCATCGCGGCGGCCGATGGACGCCACCGGCCCCAGATCGAATTCCGGAAGTCGTGCAGCAGGTTGCTGATGACGACGGCCAGGTAGGTCGACACCGATGAGCGGCCGCCGAACTTGCGAAGGATGGCGGCGTCGTTCTCGATCAGTCGGCTGGTTGCCCACGCCGCGAAGTCGTCGGCGTCCGAGCCGGACAGCGCATGACGTCGGGCGACTGCAGCAAGATTCCGTTCGATATCGGGACGCCAGTCGAGATACAGCTGCTCGCCGCTGACGGTCGGTGATCCGGACGTGAGATCAGTGACGCTGTGTATCGTATGATCTGGGCTCGTCACGTTCCAAACGTATCGTCGCGGGCGTGGTGCGGAAGGCCGACCCCTGTCGGAAACCGTGGCACCATCGGTACAGTCTTCTTCGCACTGCCGCGCATTGCGCTTGTCTCGATCCGTGACGAACGGCAGCCGCGTCGCTCATGAACTCCCGTCGCATCAGCGTCTTCCTGTGCTCTCGCGCTTCCTGCTCGCAGCCGCGGCTCTTGTGAGTCTGATGCCCGTGCACGCCATCTCGGCGCAATCGGGGAGTCGTCGCGGCGTACCGCACGGACGATTTCGGATTCCCGCCGCCGGCACCAGTGTGCCGATGCTGCCGGGCATGCGGCCGATGGTACACGTGATAATCAACGGCCACGGACCGTTCCGGATGCTGATCGAGACCGGCTCCCGCATTTCGTATCTACTGCCCGCTCAGTACACGTCGACGTTCTCGCGCGACTCGGCCCGGCCAACGGATCTGTATCGCATCGGTGATGCGACGCTCACCGGAATCACGATTCATCGTAACGGCCGCATCGGACTTCCCGGTGTCGACGGTCTGCTCGGCCTCGACGCGCTGTACGATGCGCAGATCACCCTCGACTTTCCGCGTGGCGCGCTGCGACTGTCGCGTGACACGCTCCCAGCCGCGAACGGCCGCGACGTGATTCGCCTTGGCGTATCGTCGCTGTTCTGGACGGTCCCGATGACGCTCGACACCACGATGGTGGACGCCATCATCGATACACAATCCGCGCTCTCGGTCTCGACATCAAACGCGAGCGCGGCCCGGTTGCGATTGATGACGGCGCCGGTGGCCGTCGGTCGCGCGCGCGGGCCGACGATCGGCAACGTCATCGTGCGGCGCACGCGACTGGATGGCAACGCGCGGATCGGTGACGCCGAGCTGGAGCGACCACTCATCGACCTGCTACCGCTCGCGCGGCACCTGCCGCCACGCGCCTTCATCCTGGGGCTGCAGGTGTTGACGAGTTTCGCGTTCACGATCGACCAGCGGGTCGGGCGCGCACGTTTCGCTCGCGACAACCGCGTGGTTGGGCCACCGCCACCGGCGTATGCCACAGGGATGAGCACCACGCAACGCTCGGACGGCACGCGGGTCGTGCTGGATGTGCTCGAGTCCACGGCATCGGCGGAGGCAGGGCTCACGCCGGGAGACGTGATCCTGCGTGTCGACGGACGGGCGTCGTCCGACATGACGGACGTCGAATGGGTCGATGCGATCGGTGGTCGGTTGCCACTGCAACTGCGTGTGCGCCGCAACGGCACCGAACGTGACGTGCTCCTCACGCCGCGCTATCTGGGTTTCTAGAAAGCCTCTCCATCCGACTGCAGAGTCTCCGGCGCCCGCATTGTCCGTCTGACTCTGTGACTCTGTGCGAGACAAGCATTTGGTTTCGCATGAAACAGCTGACCTGGTGGGCTCGCATAGAGTCGGAGCCACCGCGGCCTCCGTCGCTCAGACCTTCGGTGTGAAGTGACCGAGGAAGACTTTTTCCTGGCTGGTCAAGCTGCCCTCGCCCGACGCACCGATCTTGTCGAGGATCCGCTGCACTTCATCGCGGTTGAGTTCGTGCACCTTCGTCAGGTCCACGGCTTTCCAGTCGCCGATCGCGATCGCGGTGGCGGGTGGTCCCGCGAGCTTCTTCTCCCATTGCGATGACGGTGACCGTTTCGCGACGTAGGCGAGATAGAGGAACGCGCCTACGTAGCCGCCAAGGTGCGCGAAGTGCGCGGTATTGCCGCCGCCGGTGAAGCCGCTGAAGATTGAGATGGCGGTCATGACCACGACCAGCGTGCGCGCCTCGACCGGCAGCACACCCCAGATGTAGATGCGTTCTCGCGGAAAGAATTTCGCGAACGCAAGCTGGACGCCGAAGATCGCACCGGAGGCGCCTACGATCGCGACGTAAGGCGTGAAGGCCCACGACAGCAGCCCGCCGGTGATGCCCGAGATGAGGTACAGCTTGATGAATGTCAGCCCGCCGAGTCGCGTCTCGACGCGCGGACCGAACAGATAGAGCGCGAACATGTTGAACGCGATGTGCGACAGCCCGGTGCTGTGCGTGAACATGTACGTCAGGATCGTCCACGGACGCTGCAGCAGGAATGCCGGCACCAGCGCGAACAGCTGCGTGATCACGGGGAACGTGATCTGCAGGAGGAACACGATGATGTTGGCGACGATCAGTCGCGTGACCCAGGGCGTCATGTGTCTACTCTAACCCCGTCAGCCATGCCGCGGTGCCATCTGCGAATCCATCGCGGCCGGGCAGTCTTCCAGATGGCTATGGCGCAGATCGGAATCGTGACGTCACGCGGTGAGAATGCAGGCGGGGATGCGGTCGTCTCTGACAGTGCGCCATCATTTCGACCGTCCGCCCGCGCCAGCAGGGATAACCCAGTGTTTCGTCCACCGCAGTCCGTCTCACACTCCGCCGTGCTGGTGCCCGCCGCCGCGCTCTGCCTGGCGTTGCTTGGCTGGGTTCGAGGCGACGTCCCGCACGGCCGCGATATCCCCCTGGAATTCACGCCGTCGGCTCGCTCCGTCTCGGCGACGCCGTGCGTGACGTCAGGAATTCAGCCTGCCGGTTCTCCGTGGGGCATGCGCCTCGGCGTCAGCGATCGCGGCTATCTCCAGCCTTTCCTCGAGACGACGGCTGTCCGCGGGCCGGGATACGTGATCGTCCCCCGTGTCGGCTGCGCCGCGCTGGCGGCGCCCGACACGCAGCGGTGATGGGCGAAATCGTGAGCCGCGCGCACGGTCAGACCTTCGGCAGCGTGTACCCGGTTCGATACCCCGCCTTCATCAACGCGTTCGCCTCGGCATCGCCCTTGAACTGATTCGCGGCGGCATCCCAGAACACCTTGCGGCCCGTGCGCAGCGCAATGTTGCCCATCGACGCGTTGATGGCGGCCACGCTGCCCGTGTCGATGCCACACTTGAGCCCCGATGCGTCGTTCTTGCGAATCGCTTCCACGAAGTTGAGCGTGTGCCGGTCGAGGATGTCCTCGTTGTTGTACTGCAGCGGCAGTGCGGGCGTCTTGAACTGACGAATGCCGTTCTCGGTGGTGGTTTCCGGAATCACTTCCCAGCCACCGCGGTTCACGACGAGCGTGCCGTTGTTGCCGATGAACGCGATGCCTTCCGGCTTGTTGTACGGCCCGCCGTCGATGCCCGTCGCGTGTTCCCACAGCATGTTGAAGCCTTCGTATTCGAACACCGCCTGCAACGTGTCGGGTGTTTCGGACGCATCATCGGGATACGCGAACTTGCCACCGCTCGCAATGACGGACTGCGGCGCCGTCGCATTCATGGCATAGAGCGCGATGTCGATCTCGTGCACGCCCCAGTCGGTCATGAGACCGCCGGCGTAATCCCAGAACCAGCGGAAGTTGAAGTGGAACCGGTTCGGGTTGAACGGCCGCTTCGGGGCTGGGCCAAGCCACATGTCGTAGTTCACGCCAGCCGGCGCGGCGCCATCCGGTTGCACCGGCACCGGCTTCATCCAGCCCTGGTATGCCCACACCTTCACGACGCGGATGCGACCGAGCTTTCCCGAGCGCACGTAGTCGATCGCATTCGCGTAGTGCGTGCCGCTGCGCTGCCACTGCCCGACCTGCACCATCTTCCCGTAGCGTCGCGTCGCGGCCTGCATCACCTGACACTCCTCGATCGTGTGCGCGATCGGCTTTTCCACGTAGACGTGCTTGCCGGCACTCAGCGAGTCGACCATCGCCAGGCAGTGCCAGTGATCCGGTGTCCCGACGATCACCGCATCGATGTCCTTGCTCTCGAGCATCCTGCGATAGTCGTCATACGCACGTGGCGCTGCACCTCGCATCTTCTTCACATCTTCCGCGCGTTCTGTCAGTACACTCTTGTCCACATCGGCGATCGCGACACAATTCACGCCGGCGATCTTGAGGTGTGAGCGCATGTCGGACCAGCCCATGCCCTTGGCGCCGATCACACCGATGTTCACCTGATCCGACGGCGCCACGCGCGCGCGGCGCGACTCGCCGGAGCTCACGGCAAGGGGCAGGGCGCCCGTGAACGAGGCACTCGCGGCGGCAGTGGCGGATTGTTTGATGAACGTGCGGCGTGAGGTGGACACGGTCGGCTGGGAATTGGGGACGCGGGCGGTGGTGCGACACGAGCGCAGGCGTACGATCCCGGTCGGGCAATCGATAGTCAATGTGTCCGCACGCTGGAGCGGATCGGCACCGGCCTGATATCTTGGATGTCACGCTCCAGGAGTCACATGCGTCGTCTCGTAGTCGCCAGTCTCTGCATCGCGGCCTGCGCGCGCCCCGTCGCGGGCCCGTCGCATGCACCGACAGCCGCGGTCGTGCGTGGCCCGTCGCGGATCCAGCTCGATACCTTCGTGCTCTCGGTGCGCGACATGGCGGCGTGGGCGATCGTGACGCCGGCCGCGCACATTCCGGTCGGAGGGCTGCTGAGCGCTGCGGGGAGTATTTCCAGCGTGACCGACAATGCCGGTGCGATGCCTGCTCCCACACCAGACACCGTCGTGAGCGCGTTTCGGGAACTGCTCAGTGCCGCCGCACGACGTCAGCAATCGACGATTGCAGGTCTCGGGTATCTCGTACGACGCGTGCCACCGGGCGGCAGGTCGGCTGTGGATGCCGTGCTGGTGGAAGTCGAGTCGGTGTCGGGCTACCGCGCCGATGTGCTCTGGCCATACACGAAAAACGAGTTCGGCGAACCGCAGTTCGCGAAATCCTACACCCTCCCTGGCACGATGCGCGTCTATGGCACGGGCGCAGCCACACCTGGCGCGTCACCGCGATGATCAGTGCGGGCGTGCGTACGGCATTCCCACGCGTGGCGGTTGGCGCGGCGCCCTGCCATGCACTCATCGCGATGGTGCTTGCGATACTGCCGTCGGTGTCCGATGCACAGGCGCCTGCGCGTACAGCCGCGAAGCCATCCCTCGAACAGAGCGCACGCCGCATCGTCGCATCGGTCACGTATCCGACCTTCATCACCAATGACGCGACGGGTCGGCCGCAGGCGCGCACCGTGCAACCGCAGCAACCCGACAGCGCGTGGACCGTCTGGTTCGCCACCAACCCGCGTACCCGCAAGGTGCGCGAGATCGCACGTGATCCGCGCGTCGTGCTCCACTATTTCGACCTGCCGACACTGTCTTATGTCTCGCTGATCGGTCGGGCGCGCGTGGTGCGCGATCGCGCAAGCAAGGACGCACACTGGACTGCGGCGTGGTCCGCGTTCTACCCGGATCGCGATACGAGTGTGGTGCTGATCGAGGTGTCCGCGGAGCGATTGGAGATCGTGAGCAGCACGCTCGGCATCAGCGGCGATGCGGCGACCTGGCGTCCGCCCACGATCAGGCTACGCGCCGGCGCTCGACGTTAGCGACCCTGGTCAGCGCTCGCGCATGCTGCGGAACGTCAGCGAATAGCGCAGGGCATCGACTGGAGGAATGCTGTGCTCCCACGCAGTGCGCGATGCCCCGCTCAGCAGGTACGCGGATCGCGCCGCCACCGGGACGTTGATGCGTTCCCACGAGGCGCCGGTTGCGCGACGCAGCCGGAAGACGCATGGTGCACTGAGCGACAATCCGACGATCTGATCGAAGACACCCTTGTCGCGATGCCAGCCGATGCCGGCGCCGGGCGCATACTCCGTGACCAGCACCTGCTGCAACGTGGCTGCGGCCAGTCCCGCAAACTGTGCCACTCGGTCTCGGATGCCCTGGAGAAAGTCCGGCATGTCGTCCACCTTCCGCACCTGTTCGAGCGCGAAGTCGTAGCTCCAGCCGAATGCATGCACGCGGCGCTTGCCCGTGTACTCGTGAAACTTGAATGGCGTGAACGTCAGCGCCTGCAGCTCGCGTACGAGGGAGGCCTCCTCTCCTTCCGAAATCACGTGCTCCTGATATCGGAATCCGTCAGGAAATGGTGCCTGACGCTTTGCGGACGAAGCGGTACCGGAGAACAGGTCGAACTGATCTGCCATATTGCCGTCCTGTGAAATTTCCGTGCCGTGGCGCGAGTCGTTCCCGTGTCGGCACACCTCGACCGATTCCACGTCACGCGCCGTTCCCGCATGCAATATTCAGCGGATGCCGAATCGACTACGACTCATCCGTGCCGTACTGCTTGCGATGCTCGCCATCTGGGCGCACCCGGCACACGCGCAGGACCGCTCCTGGCTCTTCGGCCCGTTCGACAAGCCGACGTCGGTCAATCCGGTCATCGCGCCGAGTTCGACGGCGACGGTTCGCTCGGCCTTCACAGACAGTCTCGTCCAGTGGGAGGCGTATGCGACGTTCAATCCGGCCGCCGTGGTGCGCAACGGCAAGGTCTACCTGCTCTACCGCGCCGAGGATGCGACGGGTGTGTCGCAGATCGGCGGGCACACATCACGTCTCGGCCTGGCCGAAAGCATCGATGGATTGCGCTTCACGCGCCGTCCGACCCCCGTGCTGCAGCCCGACCGCGATGCGCAGGCGCGCTACGAGTGGACTGGCGGCGTCGAGGATCCGCGCGTGGTCGAGACTGACGACGGGCGCTACGTGCTCACCTACACGCAGTGGAACGGCGACGTGCCGCGACTTGCCGTCGCCACCTCCACCGATCTGGTGACGTGGAGCAAGCACGGACCGGCGTTCGCGCGCGCCGGCGACGGAAAGTTTCTGCGGAGTGAGTCCAAGTCGGGATCGATCCTCTGTCGTGTCGTCGGCGAACATCTCATCGCGACGAAGATCAACGGCAAGTACTGGATGTACTACAACGTGCCGCACATCCAGATTGCGACATCGGATGACCTGATTCATTGGACACCGCTGCAGGACGCAGACGGCCATGCACTCAAGGTGCTGTCACCGCGGGCGGGATACTTCGACTCGTGGCTCGTGGAAGCGGGGCCGCCGGCCATCCTGACAGAGCGTGGCATCGTGCTGCTCTACAACGCCGGCAATCTCGGGGCGCACGGTGACTCGACGATGCCGGCACGCATCTATACGGGCGGTCAGGCGTTGTTCGATGCGCGCAATCCCGTGAAGCTGCTCGATCGCACTGATGCGCCGTTCAT
>JACMLX010000013.1 GCA_014379355.1 Gemmatimonadaceae bacterium | reverse complement strand
CATGTGCGGATTGATCGACAGCGCCGATTCGAATGCGGCCAAGGCCTCCGCCCGCCGCCCATGACGCAGGCAGATCTGCGCAAAGCCGCAGATCGCACCGAAGTGCCTGGGCTCGAGTTCCAGCGTGCGGATGATGTCCGCAATGCTTTCGCGATCGCGTTCCTGGAGAAAGTACAACGTCGCGCGCTTGTTCCACGCCTCGGCGTAGAGCGGATGGGCCACGAGCAGGCCGTCGAGCAACGTTTCCGCAGGTTCGAATTCGCGCGCCGCGATGTGGTGGATCGCGCGGTCGAGCCATTCTTCGGCGCCGGTGTCTTCGTGCGAGGTCCACAACGCCCAGATGAGGTCTTCGGTCTCGCCCGCGGCGAGCGCGTCGTCGGTCGTCGCGAGCGTATTGAACAACGCGTCGAGGCGCACCCTGTTCCGACCGGAGTCACATTCGGCCATCGGACGCGCGACGATCATCCGCAACGCGTGCGCGAACGACGGCGCGGCCATGCCGACGCGCTCGCTCACTGACTGAGCTCGATGCCGGACTGGCGCACCACCTTGTTCCACTTCGCGATCTCGGACTTGATGAATGCGGTGAACTGCTCGGGCGTGCTGCCGACCGGATCGGCCCCCTGCTTCGCCAGGCCGTCAGTCACGTCCGGCAGCTTCACGACCCGCGCGACTTCGCGCGACAGGCGCTGCACCGTGTCTGCCTGCGTGCCGGCAGGCGCGAGCAGCCCCGTCCAGCCGGAGCTGCCGATGCCGGCCATGCCTGCCTCGGTCGCCGTCGGCACCTCGGGCAGGACCGCAGAGCGTTGCTCGCCCAGCACTGCCACCGCGCGCAACCTGCCGCTGCGGATGAACGGCAGCACCGACGGCAAGGTGGTGAACATCACCGCATTGTTGCCGGCGATCAGTTCGCTGACGGCCGGGGTCTCGCCCTTGTAGGGCACGTGCAGCAGCTTCACGGCATTCAACTGGCTGAACAGCTCGCCCGACAGGTGGTTCATGTTCGCCATGCCGGACGAGCCGAAAGCGAGTTCACCCGGACGCTTGCGCGCGAGCGTCGCGAGGTCTTTCAGCGTCTGCACCGGCAATGCAGGGTTCACGACGACGACGAAGGTGATTCCCGAGACCTGCGACACGGGCGCGAAGTCGCGCAGCGTGTCGTACGGCAATTGCTTGAACACCAGCGGATTGATCGCCACGGCAGACGGCGGGGCCATCACCAGCACATGCCCATCGGGTTTGGACTTCGCAACGACTTCCATGCCGATGATCGCGTTCGCGCCCGGACGGTTCTCGATCACGACCGGTTGCCCGAGTCCCTCCTGCATGCGCTGGCCGACGATTCGCGCGGCGATGTCGATGCTTGCCCCCACCGCCTGCGGCACCACGATGCGCACCGGACGATTCGGAAAGTCCGGCTGCGCGTGCGCCAGCGCGCACGCGAGCGTTGCCGCGATGCCCAACGTCAGCGTGAAGCATGGTGTCGCACCGGTGTCGTGCGGTGCGACGCCTGCGCTTCGCGCGCGGCGAGCGTACACGGTCCGATCATGCATTCGCCGCGAGTCCGCCACTTCAATCATCGCCATCGCTCTTTCCAAGGTCACCTCGCGTCGCATCAGCTCACCGCCCGCACACACGCCATGCCGGCAATCGTGGCCGCGATCGAGCCCAGGACATGCAGCGCGATCAGCACCCCCACCCACCCATACTGCGCCCGTTCGATCAGCGCGACGGTTTCCGCCGAAAAGGTCGAGAACGTCGTCAGGCCGCCGAGGAAACCGGTGATCACGAACAGTCGCACTTCGGGCGGGAGCTCGGCGTGACGTCCCAGCCACTCGACCGCCACGCCGACCAGGAAGCCGCCGCTCACGTTCGCGGTGAGCGTGCCGATCGGCACCTGCTCGAACATCGGATTCCACCGCTGTGCCAGCGCCCACCGCAGCCAGGCGCCGAGTGCAGCGCCTACGCCGACGGCCAGCAGACCGGTCGCGCTCATCGTCTCTGCGCCTCATCCTGGATCGAACGACGCGAAGGGACGATGAGAGAGCCCGACTCGGCTACGCCGATCCCGTCACCTTTCAGGTGACGGGTCCCTCGCCGCGGACCTCGCGTGCTCATCGTCTTTCTCCACGGTTCCTGCTCGAAGGAAGTCGCTGGACGATGAGAGAGCCCGACTCGGCTACGTCGATCCCGTCACCTGTCAGGGGACGGGGACCACGCCGCCGGCCACGCGAGCGAATCGTAGTCCTCACACGTCCCGAATCGAAGGATCTTGCTGGACGATGAGAGAGCCCGACTCGGCTACGTCGATCCCGTCACCTGTCAGGTGACGT
>JACMLX010000123.1 GCA_014379355.1 Gemmatimonadaceae bacterium | reverse complement strand
AGGCATTCGCGGCGCAGTCGCGCGCGCTGCGCCGCGTGCAGGAAGCCGACGCGCGCGGAGCGGCCCAGCTGCCGTCCGAGCTGCGACATCGTCTGGCTGCAGCGGCCGCACGAACGCCATCCTGGTTGGCAGTGGAGGCCGCGGGGGTACGCGCCTGAGGCTGGCGTCGGTAGAATGGGGCGTGTATGTGCACGTGCGGCACGGCGACGACGCCGAGGCCATCCGGTGTCTCGGTGCGGCGCGAATCGCCTGAGCCCAGTGTCACTCCCGCTCCAGCCGCCGTGATGTCGCCTTCACTCCCGAACTCGCCGGCTGATCTCGCCGACGCCAGCTGGCCGGACATTGCTGCGTATTACGACGCACTGGCGGCAGAAGCGCCCACACTCGGCACTGCCCGCTCATGGATTCGGCAGTGGTCACTGCTCGAGGAGATGGTCAACGAAGCGTCATCGCAGGCGCTGATCGCGTACACGGGCAACACGCAGGATGCCGCAGCGGAAGCGCGCTACCTGCGATTCGTGACGGAAATCCAGCCGAATGTCGAAGCGCGACAGACGGGGCTTGCCGGACTGCTGCTGGCAACCGGCATCGATGACGCCGACATCACGACACTGCTCCGTGAGTTCCGCACCACCGTCTCGATATTCCGTCACGAGAATGTCGAACGCTTCGCGCAGATCGAGGAGTTGAGCGCGGCGTACCAGAAGATCGCCGGCGGATTGAGCGTCACGATCGACGGCAGGACGCTCACCATTCCGCAGCTGCAGCCGCTCCTCGAATCGGACGATCGCGCGGCGCGTGAGCGCGCGTTTCGCGCCGGCGCCGACGCATATCTGACACATCGCGACGAAATGGCCGAGTTGTTCGACCGGATGTTCGCGTTGCGGCAGGATGTCGCGCGTGAAGCAGGCTTCGCCGACTTCCAGGCGTTTTCGTTCGCGGCCAAGCATCGCTACGACTACACGGCCGATGATGTCGCGCGTTTCCACGACGCGGTCGCGGATGTGGTGACGCCGGCGGCTGCGCGTGTGCACGCCTACCGCCGCGAGCGGCTCGGTGTCGGGGCGCTGCGTCCCTGGGACCTGGCGGTCGACCCGGATGGCCTCGCGCCGCTGCGACCGTTCCGCGATGCGGAGGAGTTCGTGGCGACGAGCGGTCGGATCTTCTCGACGCTCGATGCGGAACTTGGATCGCGCTTCGCCGACATGGCGCGCGATGGCCTGCTCGATCTCGAGAGTCGGCCGAACAAGGCGCCAGGCGGCTACTGCACCACGCTGCATCATCGCAAGCAACCGTTCGTCTTCATGAACGCCGTCGGTGTGTCCGACGACGTGACGACGCTCGTGCATGAAGCGGGACACTGCTTCCATGCGTATCTCGCGTCCGATCAGGAATTGATCTGGCAGCGCGGCACGGGTTCCGAAGCGGCCGAACTCGCAAGCATGTCGATGGAGTTGCTGGCGGCGCCGTACTTCGCCTTGCCGGTCGGCTACTACACCCCGGATCAGGCCCGTCGTGCACAGGCCGCGCATCTGGAGGATGTGCTGCTCGCATTGCCGCACATCGCGAGTGTGGATGCGTTCCAGCGCTGGATCTACACCAGCGGCAAGGGGCACGATCGCGACGCGCGCGATGCAGAGTGGCTCGCGTTGCGCTCGCGTTTCGAGACCGGCATCGAATGGGCGGGACTGGAGCGTGAGCGCACCGCGCGCTGGTATCGTCAGCTCCACATCTTCGAGTTGCCGTTCTACTACATCGAGTACGGCATCGCGCAGCTCGGTGCGTTGCAGATCTGGAAGCGCAGCCTCACGGATCCCGAGGGCGCGCTGGCCGGGTACAAGAACGCGCTGCGACTCGGCGGGACGCAGCCGCTGCCGCTGCTGTATGCGCAGGCCGGTGCACGCCTGATCTTCGATGCCGATGGCATGCGCGAACTCGTGGGGCTGGTCGAGGATCGACTCGAGATGCTACGCGGTTCGACCGTGTCGTGAGCGCCGGCGGCGGGCCGGCCGCTCTCCCGCCGGACGACGAGAAGCACGATCCCTATGCGGCGCTGCGCGTCCCGGCGTTCCGCCGCTTCGTCATCAGCCTGCTGGCGCTGACCGTTGGTGTGCAGATCCAGGGCATCGCCGTTGCGTGGCAGCTGTACGCCGCCACCAATGATCCGCTGGCACTCGGCCTCGCTGGCCTTGCGGAAGTGGTGCCGTTCCTCGCGCTGTCACTGCCGGCGGGACAGTGGGCGGATCGTCACGATCGCAAACAACTCGCACTGATCGGCATCGGCGTGCTGGTGGTCTGCGCCGTGCTGTTTCTCGCGATGACGATCGGGCTGCGCATGCATCCGAGTGGCACCGGTGTGATCGGGTCGACGGCCTGGTCATCGCCGCTCGCGATTTACGCGGTGCTCGCCGTCTCCGGTGTCTCGCGCGCCATCCTGCAGCCGGCGCGGCAGGCACTCGGCACGATGATCGTGCCCGCGTCGCTGTATGCGAATGCCGCGACGTGGCGCAGTTCGATGTGGCAGTTCGCGTCGGTGCTGGGACCGGCAATCGGTGGACTCGTCTTCGCGTTTGCCGGGCCGTTGCCGACCTATGCGATCACGGTGGGGCTGCTGCTGGTGGCGTGGTGGGGCATGTCGACGGTGCAGGTGAACGTCGAGGTACGCAGCTCGGTCGCGACGTCGACGGCAGGTGCCGGCATGCTCGAGGGTGTGCGGTTCGTGCTGCGTGACAAACTCGTGCTGGCGGCACTCTCCCTCGACATGTTCGCCGTGTTGTTTGGTGGCGCCACCGCACTGTTGCCGGTATTCACGAAGACGGTGCTGCATGTGTCACCGGAATGGCTTGGTTACCTGCGCGCGGCGCCGGCGGTCGGTGCGGTGATGATGGCATTGCTGCTCGCGCACCAGCCGCCGCTCGAGCGCGCGGGCCGCACGCTGCTGGTGGCGGTGGCCGCATGGGGGCTGAGCATCATCGGCTTTGCGCTCTCGCGCAACGTGTGGCTCAGTTGCGCGCTGCTGGCGATGGGCGGCGCGGTGGACAGCATCAGTGTGGTGATCCGATCGACGCTGCTGCAGGCACGTACGCCACCGCACGTGATGGGTCGTGTGATGGCGGTGAATTCGATCTTCATCGGCAGCGCGAACGAAATCGGCGCGTTCGAGAGCGGTGTCACGGCGCGATTGTTCGGCGCGGTCAACAGCGTCCTGCTGGGTGGTGTGGTGACACTGGTGGTGGTGGCGTCGATGGCCGTGATGTCGCCGACACTGCGAAAACTCGGGCGACTCCACGGCCACGACGAGCACCACTGAGTTTACGGCAGCGCCTTCACGGCATCGGGGAGCACGAAGATCGCCGCATCGATCGGGTCGAACTTGACGTCCGTGATGTTCAGCACGATGTCGCCATTCGGTGTGCCCTGCGTCACCTTGGTCGGCACCTTGATCGCGCCGAACGGCTTGTAGTCGGCGTAGATCACCTTCAACTCGCCGGCTTCCGCCTGGATGACTTCACCGACCTTCAGTCCTGTTGCCTGATCGTAGTACACGGTGCGCGTGCGACCGCTCTTGCCGACGATCTTGACTGGCCAGACTTTCGCGCCGTTGAAATCGGAGCCGTCCAGCACTTCCGCACTCGTGTACGAGCCCGACTCCCACAGGCCGGCGGTGGGGGTCGTGGCGGACGCGGCGTCGGCTGCTTCAGCCGCGCTGGCCTTGGCCGCGCCGGCCTGCGGATTCATGGACCACGCCGTGGTGCCGTCGAAACCCTGCAGCACCTGGCCGAACCCCGCGACGTCGATCGTCATGAGCATCTTGCCGCCGCTCACCTTGCGTTCGTAACCGGCGCTGATGCCGGCGAATGTGATGTCAGCGGTGCCGACCTCGGTGCGCGCGGTCGTGGCCTTGAACGCGGCCACGCCGCCCACGGCGGCAGCATGTTTGTCGAACAGCGACTGTGCGGTGGGCTTCTGTGCAAAGAGTGCAGTCGGAACAACCAGGACCGCCGTCAGGATCGAGCGGCGGATGGAAGTACGGGACATCGGGACTCCATGAAGAGGGTGACTGACCTTCTACGTCAGCGGCCCTGAAAGGTGTCATCCCGTCCGCCGCTGAACACCTGACGATCCGTGTCACGAATGCGTCCCACCGGCGCCGTATTCACCATGGCGTGGCACTCAGGCGCTGCAGCCCCGCATGATGGCGAGCGTGATCGCCACCTCGACTACGGCCGCCGCAGCCGCCCAGACAAACAACGTCGGGCGACCGCGGTGAGCGGGTGACGATCCGAGTGTCCTGCCGCAGGCCGGGCATGTTTCCGCACCAGGCGGCAGAACACTCGAACAGTCACCACACCGAATCTCCACCCTGCGTCAGCGGCCGAGGTCAGCGGCCCGGGCGTCCAGTGACGACGTCGTGACCGGCGACGGCCACTTGTCGAACCAGCTGCGCATGTAGAGTTGCGTGCGCATCCAGTTGGACGGCTTGGACGATGTGCCGTGCCACTCCTCGTTGAAGCGGATCATGGCGGTCGGCACCTTCATCACCTTGAGCGCCGAGTAGAACTCCTCCGTCTGCGGCATCGGCGTGCGCAAGTCCATCACACCGGTCATCAGCATTGTCGGCGTCTTCACGTTGCCGACGTACATCAGCGGTGAGCGACGCAGGTGTTCCGACGGATCGACCCACGGCAGCTGCGCGAAGTTGCGATACCAGCTGGCGCCGTCGGTGGTGCCGACGAAGCTCAACCAGTCGATCACGGGACAATTCGCACTGGCCGCGGCGAATCGGTTGGTGTGTCCCACGATCCATGACGTGAGCACACCACCGCCCGAGCAGCCGAACACATACATGCGCTTCGTGTCGACGTAGCCGCGATTGACGACGGTGTCCACCGAGGCCATCAGGTCGTCGAAATCCTTGCCCGGATAGGCGTTCTTGATCGCATTGCCGAATGCGCTGCCGTAGCCCGTGGAACCGCGCGGATTGGTGTAGAGCAGAACGTAGCCGTTCGCGACGTGATCCTGGCGCGCGAGATTGAAGGCGCCGTTGTACATCGCGTGCGGACCGCCGTGAATCTCGAGCATCAGCGGATACTTCTTCGCGGGATCGAAGTCGGCCGGCTTCACGATCCAGCCCTGAATGCGAAAGCCGTCAACGCTCGTCAGCCAGATCTCTTCCTGCGTGCCGAGCTGCTTGCCGGCGAGCACATCGTCATTCACGCGCGTGAGACGCGTGATGGTGGCCGGCGTGCGCACACTGAATCGCACGATGTCATTCGGCTGGGTCGGGGTCGTGAGGATGCCGACCATGTTGCCGAGTCGATCGACGTCGGTGACGCTGAGCACCAGCTTGCCGGACGTGATCGCGCGCGTCTGGCCACCGACCGACGTGAAATAGAGGTTGCGGTAGCCCTCGTTCTCGACGTTGTAGTACACACCGCTGCCGTCGGGCGCCCACATCATGCCCTGCGCATTGCGATCCAGCGCCGCGTTGATGGCATGCGGATTCGAACCATCCGCATTCATGAGGTAGATGTTCGCGTCCTTCCACGTGGCGTCGGTGGAGTCGTAGCCGGTGTACGCGATCATCCGGCCGTCGGGCGACGCGATCGGATTGCTGTCGGGACCCTTGCGCGTGGTGAGGGCGGTGATGCGGCCGGTGCCGACATCGGCGCGGTAGATCTCCGTCTCGCGCCACGCACCTTCGGAATCCGGTGTGCGGAGGCTGCTGAAGAGCAGCGACTTGCCGTCGGGTGTCCAGCGTGCGGCGCTGTGGTTCCAATTGCCGGTGGTGACCGGGCGAGCCTGCCCGCCTTCGGCCGACATCACGAACAGGTGCTGATACCCGTCGTCCGTGAAGCCGATACGATCGGAGCGATAGTTGAGTCGCTGCACGATACGCGGCGCCTCGGTCCACTTGGCGCCCTTGGGTGCCGTCGGCAATGCGATGTTCCACGTTTCCTTCGTGGGCACGTTCATGCGGAAGGCGATCTGCGCGCCATCCGGTGACCACTCCGGATCCGTCGGTGCCTCGACGAGTCGCGTCAGCTGGGTGGCGCCTGCATCGCCATCCATGAAGCGCACCCACAACTGCATGCCACTGGGCTGTCCGTTGGCGATGTAGAGCAGCTTGCTGCCGTCCGGCGACCACCGCGGCGCGCTGCCGGAGACGAGTGATCGCTGCCGTGATCCATCGGCGTTCATCACCCACACACTGGTGTCCCACTTGTCATTCACCTTGTCCACGCTGCGCCGCGTGAACGCGATCTGCTTCCCGTCGGGTGACAGTTGCGGGTCGGCGACGTCCTCCCATTCGAGGTAGTCGGCCACCGTCACCTTCGCGTTGGCTGGTGGCGCCGCCGGCTGCTGCGCAGCCAAAGGCGGAGCGAGCGCGATGGCCATCAGGCTGGCGACCGCGAGGGAACGATTCACACGACGCATGGGGAGTCTCCGGCTGGGTACGAATGCGCCACGGGAGCGGGACGCAATGTCAAAATGCCCCGCGAATCACGCGGGCGACATCTCTTCATACGCGCAGGTCGATTTTCCGCTCACCAGGCCCGTCCCCGAGTCTCGCCTGAGATACGCGCGGCGGATTCTACGCGTGATCTGGTATGGACCCCACGGCCGTTGTTAGGGTCGAGTACGCTAAGTATCTCTTGATTCACGTGAATTCACGTCGGATCGCTGCCGGGGCCGCCGAGGGTCGCGGTCGATCACCGTCAGCCTGCCGAGGGTCGGTTCTGGATGGAAGCTGCACCTGACCCGGATGTCACGATCCTGCTGTCCGATCTGAGCGCCGGTGTTCCCGGCGCGGCGGATCGGCTGGCCGCCGTCGTGATGGACGAACTGCACAAGATCGCCGAGCGCGCGATGCGTCGCGAAGTGGACGGCCATACGCTGCAGCCGACGGAGCTGGTGGACGAGGCCCTCATCCGGCTGCTCGGACAGCGGCAGGCGTCGTGGGCGAACCGCGCGCAGTTCTACGCCGTCGCAGCGCAGACCATCCGGCGCATTCTCGTCGATCATGCGCGGCAGCGACGGCGCCTGAAACGCGATCACGGGGTGCGCGTGACGCTCGACGAAGGCGTGGCGGAAGCCCCGGGGCGCTCGCTCGACCTGATCGCGCTCGATGATGCGCTGCAGCAGCTCGACGCACTCGCGCCGCGCCAGGCGCGCGTGGTGGAGCTGCGCTTCTTCGGCGGCCTGGATATCGAGGAGACGGCAACGGCGCTCGACATCTCGCCAGCGACGGTGAAGCGCGACTGGACGTTCGCGCGCGCATTCCTGCTCAAGACGCTCGAGGCCGCGTAGGCGATGGCCGAGGCGCCGATGTCTCCAACGCGGCTGGCACTGCTCGAATCGTTGTTCGACGCCGCGCTCGGCCTGCCGGAAACGGTGCGGGAGTCGTTCATCGACGAAAGCACGTCGCACGATCCGGGGCTCGCGGCGGAACTGCGTGCGTTGTTGTCGGCGCATGCGTTGAGCGATTCCGTCTTCGTGAGCCCGGTGCACCTGGATCGCGACCAGCTCAGTCACCGCTGGATCGGTGCGCGACTGGGCGCGTATGAAATCGGGGCGCAGATCGGCTCGGGCGGCATGGGCACCGTGCACGAAGCGGTCCGCGCGGATGACCAGTATCGCCAGCGTGTCGCCGTGAAGTTCCTCAATCGCAGCGCGGAAGGTGGCGTGGCGGTGCGCCGCTTTCGCGCCGAGCGGCAGATGCTGGCCAGCCTGCAGCATCCGAACATCGCATCGCTGGTGGACGGTGGTGTGACGCCGGATGGGTTGCCGTACTTCGTGATGGAGTACATCGACGGTGAACCGATCACGCGCTGGTGCGACTCGCGCAATCTGGGCATCGCCGCGCGCCTGAATCTCTTCGGCCAGGTGTGTGCGGCCGTGCGGGCGGCCCATCAGAAGCTGATCGTGCATCGCGACCTGAAGCCGGGCAACATTCTCGTGACGACCGACGGTGCGGTGAAGCTGCTCGACTTCGGCATCGCGAAGCTGATGCGCGACGAGCGCACGCTGGAACTGCCCACGGCGACGCAGGTCGGCCATCGCGCCTTCACGCCGGAGTATGCGGCGCCGGAACAACTGCGCGGCACGGCGGTGGACACGACGGCCGATGTGTATGCCCTCGGCGTGGTGCTGTACGAGTTGCTGGCGGGGCAGCGTCCCTTCGACCTGCACGGGAAATCGCTGGCCGAGATGGAGCGCATCGTCTGTGACCAGCCCGCGCAGCGGCCAAGCAGTGTGCTGGGCGCCGAACGCTGGCGGGCACTCAGCGAGCGGTCTCCGGCCCGTGCGCGTCGTGCCATCGAAGGGGACCTGGATGCGGTCGTGATGATGGCGCTGCGCAAGGAGCCGGAGCGTCGCTATCCGTCAGTCGACGCACTGGCTCGCGACGTGACGCAGCATCTCGAGCAGCAGCCGGTGCAGGCGCGTCCGGATAGTCTTGGCTATCGCGTGCGGAAGTTCGTGCGTCGTCGGCAGCTGGAGACGATCGCAGGCATCGTGGCGGTGGTGTCGTTGGTGGGCGGGACGGCCGCTGCGGTGCGACAGGCACGCCTGGCCGAGATACAGCGCCTCGTCGCAACGGCCGAGAGTGCGCGTGCCACGGAGCAGAGTGCACGCGCTGCGGAAGTCACGAAGTTCCTGACGACGATGCTCAACTCGTCGAATCCGGAAGCGTTCGGGAAGGATGTGACGATGCGCACCGTGCTCGATTCGGCAGTCATGCGCGCGGATTCAGCGAAATTGTCGCCGGAGCTGGAGACGGAAGTCCGCGGCATCATGGGAGGCGCGTACCTGGCGCTCGGTGAGCTCGATATCGCGGAGCGACAGTTCGGGTTGGTCATGGCGGCGCGTCGTCGCACCGCGCCAGACGGTGACTACGGCACCGCGGTGACGTACTCGCAGTTGTCGCTGGTGGAGGAAACGCGGAGCAACCTCGTGGCAGCCGATTCGCTGCTGCACCGCGCGGAGTTGCTCTTCGAGCGTTTTCCGCACGCCGATCGCCGGGAGGAAAGCACCGCGCTCGAGAATCGCGCCCGGGTGCTGTATCAACTCGGCAAGGTGCCGGACGCGATCGCGCTGATGCGGAAGTCACTTGCCCTCGGTGCGCAGTATTTCGCCGCCGATGACTCGGCGCGTGCACCCTCGTTCGCCAACGCGGCCGTGATTTTTTCCGAAGCCGGCGAGCTGCCGGCCGCGGATTCGTTTTCACTGCGCGGTATCGAGTCGGCGAAACGGGCGCATGGCATGAATCATCCGATGGTCGCCAACGCGTACTCGATACGCGCCGGAATACTCGAGATGCAGAATCGGATGGACGAGTCGACGGCGGCGTATCTGGAGACGCTCGCGATCAAGCGGCGGCTGCTCGGGCCGCAGCACATCAGCTATGCGACCACCGCGGTCAACTACACCGACCACCTGATGCGGAGCGAGAAGTGGCGCGAGGCGGCAAACATGGCGCGAGAGATCCTTGCGCTGCGCGGGAAGTCGCTCGATGAGTCGAGTTACCCTGTGCAGGGATGCCTGATGCACCTCGGCCGTGCGCTCGCGCACCTCGATTCCGCGAAAGCGGGCGAGCGACTGGTGCGCGAGGTGCGTGCGCTCCGTGAAAAAAGTCTGCCGGCGGGACACTGGCTCCTGGCCTCCGCGGATGGCGCGTTGGGTGAAGTGATCGCGCTGGATGGCCGGTATGCGGAAGCGGAGCGGTTGCTGCTGTCGGCGGAATCGCGGGTGCGCGAGGCGCGCGGCGTCGAAAGCGGTCCGGTGGCGGATCAGCGCAAGCGATTGGTCGCGCTGTACAAGCGGTGGGGCAGGGCGGCTGAGGCGGCGGCGTGGCAGGCGCGCCTCGACAAGAAGAGCGCGTAGCGGATCAAGGGGTCGAGGATCGTGATCGTAAGTCGATGGAATGAGCGGGCCGCTCGCGGTCATAGATCTTGATCGCGGATATACCCGCAGAGTGTGCCATCAGGCGGATTGCCCACCCACGCGATCATCCGGCGACAGCGCTTTCCCGCCTGACAAGGGCCAGGCTCTCACTTCGCCATGCCCGCGGATACGCCCACCCGCGCCGCGATCGCCAGGAATCGCGGGTCTGCACGCATGCCGTCGAACGACGGGTTGCAGCCGACCTTCGTGATCAGCACGTCGCGCGACTGCACCGCCGAGTCGAGCCAGGCGTAGGCGTTCTGCCAATCACCCGCCAGCGCATACGCGGCAGCGCGATGTGTTGGTGAGACAAACAACCCGCGTCTTGCCCGGGCGCCGAGGTCCTGAATGGCGGCTCTCGCCTGCGCGAGACGCATCGTGGCATATCCTGCACTGCCGCGCAGGTGGCCGAGCGTTGCGGCAGCCGATGAATCGCCCACTAATTCCGACGCCACCCGGTATTCGTGCAGCGCTTCGTCGTATCGGTGCAGCGCCGCGAGGGCGTCAGCAGCGAGCGTATGCGCGGTAGGCGATCGCTCGCCAAGCGAGATACTGGACATGGCCAGCGCCAGCGCAGCATCAGTCCGGCGGGCACACAGCAAGACGCGCGCCTCCTGATTGGAGAAGTGTCGCACCAACGGCTCGAGTTCGCGTGCGCGGCGGAATTCCCGCGCCGACTCGGCGTAGCGTCCGAGCACGCGCAGGTAGGTGCCGTAAAGGACGTGCAGATCGGCATTGCCCGGTTCGCGAGTGATGGCCCGACGATAGCCTTCCTCCGCGTCCGACCAGCGCCACTCGCCGTACGCCTTGAACGCGGACAACTGTGCGATCGCCATGCCGGAGGTGGAATCGAGCATGCGCGCCTTCGACGCTGCTGCGGCGCTGAGACGGAATGCCTCGCGCGATGGCATCATCGCGTTGTGTGCGAACATCCCGTACGTGTAGGCGAGACCGACATACGCACGCGTCATGGTCGGGTCCCGATCGATCGCATCCTCGAAGAGATCGCGGGCGCGCATCGCATCCGCGTCCAGGCGCGTCGTCAAGTAGTACTCACCTCGAACCGTCAGCTCGAGTGCGTGGCGGCGCGTGGCACTCGGTTCCGTTGCTGAGGTGCGCTGCGTCGCCGCGAACGCCGATCGGCCTTCGCGGCGGACGGCGTAGACCAGGGCGATGAGTGCGAGCAGCGTCGTCGCGACGAGTGCGACGACGTGCCATCCACTTCGTCGCGTCCGGCCTGGCGTCGGAACGCTCCCACTGGCGTACGGCACTGTCGGCGCCGGTTTGAGTGTCACCAGCGGGAGCGTGGCGTGTGCTGCCGAGGTCGACTGGTCCACGTGCGCCGGACTGCCCGGCAGACTCGAGCCGTGTTCGGTCGCGGAGATGGTCTGTGCCCGAATCTCCGAGATCAACGTCTGCGTCTGCGGTGACGGCTCCGCGTCATACTCGCGCGCGAGGCGACCCGCGAACTGCTCGTACTCGGCGAGCGCGCCAGCCCTGTCGCCTGTTGCTGCGAGGAGCGTCAGGAGCCGGGCGAGATCGGGCTCGCTGTCGCCGGCCAGCAGGAACGCGCGGCGCGCGAAATCCATGCCGTGAGGTACGTCACCCGACGCGACCATGTCGTCGGCAAGACGCCATGCCGTGCGCGACGCCAGCCGTCGGAGCCGCAATCGCTGCCCTTCCATCCAGTCCGTGAATTCCGGCGCGGCGCCTCCGACGTGCACCGTGTCGAGGAAATCGCCGCCATACAGTTTCCAGGCGTCCGAGGCACGACCCTCACCGATGGCACGCTCGAATGCGATGGCATCGCACCAGACGGCGCCGGGTGCGAGTGCGAGTTCCTCATCGCCGCGATTCAGGATGGTGCTGGATCCGATGGCCTGCCGCAGGTACCGCAATACCTGCCTGAGTGCGCCGCGCGCGTGTTCCTGGTCGAGGTCTGGCCAGAGCATCATCGCGAGCTCGTCGCGGCGGCACGAACCGGCCAATGCGACGCGAACGAGGACTGCGAAGCGCTTGCTCTCCGGCGTCAGGCCTTCGATTCTCGAACCGTCGGCACGGAATGCTGCCGCGGCACCCAGCGTGCGAATTTCCATGATTCGCCCTGCAGAATGTAGACGGAAGCGAACAGACATCACGCTTCACGGTCGCGTCACGCCGGCATCACGACCCGTGAACAGCATCGAAGGTACCTGCATGGCCACAAGGGGCCAAAGGTGCGTTCAATGACTTAGTCCACGGAGAATCCGCACATGTTCACACGCCGTTTCCGCGCGATCGTCGCCCTGAGCCTTGCCGCCGCAATCGGCGGCTGCACCACGAGCGAGGGGACAACACAGCCGTCGGCGGACGAGGAGTCCGCACTGTCCATCAGCAGTCGCAACCCACCCGGCACGCCGCCGTTCGACATCAATGTGCTGCTGTTCGCGGCCAACCGAGTGGAGGGGCTGATCCTGTTCCGGCAACCTGACGACGGGGCGACGACGATCTTCCTCGAGACCTACCTCGCCGGTCTCACGCCCAACCACGACTATTACCTCGAGCGTGCGGCGCAGACGCTTGGGCTGGGCTGTACCGATGCGGGCTGGCTCCGGCTCGGTCTGGGGACCGTCGTGACACCGATCCACACCAACTGGCGGGGGTTCGGTGCCGCCACGCTGAACCGCACGCTCCCCCCGGCACTGATCGGTGTGTCGTTCGACATCCACTTCCGCGTGCTTGACGCAGCAACGGGTGCCGTGGTGCTCCAGAGCAAGTGTCGCCAGTACACGGCCAGGGCGGTCTAGCTGGCACGCTGTCACACGCCGGGCGGCCGCGGTCGCCCAGCGTGTCGCAGCGTCTGACCTCTCGACCACGTCTCGCCCACCGCGCCTCTTTCGTGCGAGTCGGCGACGATGGCGCGGGAAATACTTGCCGGCGTGACAGGCCGACTTGACAGGAAGATTGGTTGAACGTTCGGACGACGCCCACCGATGCTGCGGCGCATCGGCGGGCGTCGTCCCTCAGAGCAGCCAGCGTTACGGCGTGATGCTGAAGACTCTGGCGCGCCGCGGTGATCCGTTGATCGTGCCGACGGCGATCGTGCGGCCGTCCGCCGAGAGCGCGAGGCCCTCGGCGCGAGCCGTCGCAACCGGGAGACTCGTCACACCGGTGCGCGCCCAGTCGCCACCGTTGAAAGTCATGACGATCGCGATGCTCTGGCCCACCGCGCTGTAGGCGAGCCGCGTACCGTCGTCCGAGAGTCGCACGCCGAACCCGATGCTGATTTCAGCAGCTGACCCGTTGATCTTCGAACCGACCGCCGTCCACGTGCCGCCGACGAGATCGTACACGCGCACCTGCCCGTAGCCGTTGCCACCGCCGTCGATGCCGCTCTCGGTGCTTCCCGGGGCAGACACTGCGACGCGAGTTCCGCTCGACGACAGCGAAAAGGAGAAGCCGAACGAGTCCTGGTCGTTCGTACCGACGAGTGTATTGCCGAGCGGTGTCCAGGTCGCTCCGTTGAGCCGGTAGAAGTACACGGAACCGGGACGAGGATTCCCAAGGGAGCGGAATGGATCACTGATCGCGATCGTGGTGCCATCAGCAGAGACGTCGACGGCATAGCCGAACCCTTCATCACCGCCGGGGGCAAGCGTTGCACCGACCTGCGTCCATGTCCCATTGACCAGGTCATACACGCGGGCATAACCGCCGCCTGCGCTGCCACGCGATGCACCGGCAATCAGGCGGCTTCCGGATCCCGAAAGCGCGACCGATGTGCCGAACTGATCACCGAGTGAGTTGCCATCGATGTCGGCGCCAACCTGCGTCCATGTCGAGCCGACCAGGTCATACACGCGCACGTGACCGGCCGATGCGGCGGCGCCGTTATTGAACACCGCGCCGATCGCGATGCGAGTGCCGGCTGCATTGATGTCCACGCTGCTGCCGGCGCGATCGTTCGCCGCCTCGCCTACGATGTCTGCACCGACTTGAACCCAGGCGGTGCCATTCTTCTCGTACACGCGCGTCGTGCCGTTGGCGGTCGTGTACGCACTCACGACGAGTCGATTGCCGTTCGCCGAGAGCGCCATGCGCGCCGCGAAGTTGCCATCCGGGCTGGTGATGTCGCTGCCGATCTGCGCGATGGCGGATGCGGGTGCCGACACAGTGAGCGCATAAGGCTGTGGCGCAATCGTGACGCCGGTGCCGGTCGCGGTGATGCTGGTGGCAGCTGCGCCGGTTGTTGCGGTAGTCGCGGCGGCAATCGTCAACGTCGCGGTCGTCGCGCCGGCCGCGATGACCTGGCTTGCGACGGTCACGCCAGTCGGAAGCGACGTGGCTGCGACCGTCACGGCTCCCGTGAAGCCGCCGGTGCGTGTGAGCGTCACTGCCACAGTCGTAGAGCTCCCGGTCTGCACGGTGCCCGTGGCGCTGCCAAGTGCAATGGTGGCGCCAGCCGTCGGAGTGACGGTCAGTGCGAGCGCTTGTGGCGCGATCGTCACTCCGCTGCCCGTGCCGGTGATACTGGTTGGCACCGCAATCGCTGCCGCTGCGGTTGAGGCGGCGGTCAGCGTGATCGTCGCGGAGGTCGCGCCTGCGGCAATAATCTCGGTGCTCGATGTGACGCCAGCCGTAAGGCTCGATGCCGTCACCGTGACCGCGCCCGCGAATCCGCCGCCGCGAGTGAGCGTGACCGCAACGGGTGTGGTGGCGCCGGCGACCATCGTGGCGGTCGCCGCGCTGATCGCGATGGCAGCGGTTGGTGTGGCTGGAGGACTGACAGGGCTGTCGCCACCGCCGCCGCACGCAGTGAACATTGCGGCGAGCAGCATCACAGCGGCGTACCTGGAACTGACACGGGACATCAGACGCGCTCCTTCGGATCGTGTTGGTGTGATCGCACCGTCGCGACGGATGGTCGCACGGTGCCACAAAAACCACGCGACGGAGACGCTGTGACTGGCTCATGGATGGATGCTTCGGCGCTCGGCTGTCAGCGTCCAACAGACCGACGTGGAGGCCAGCGAGTCTGATATGCGATCAGAATCACTGGCCCCCAGGTCGCTCGCGGCAACGTGGCTAAGGCGTGATGCGGAAGGCCCGGGCAATTCGTGGCGTGCCGTTGATATATCCGGCCGCGATTGTCCGGCCGTCGGCCGAAATGGTGAGGCCAACGGGGCGACCGGCGGTGCCATAGCCCACGACGGTCGGCCCAGTCTGCACCCAGGCACCGGACGTCAACGTGAAGATCTTGAACAGATTCTGGCTTGAACCGGTCGCTGCGAGCCGCGAGCCATCATCTGACAGCGTGAGGGTCTCGCCGAGATTCTCGCCATTGAGCCCGGTGCTGCCGACGATGTCGGCGCCCACTTGTGTCCATACGCCGCCGACCAGATCAAATACACGCACCTTGCCGGCAGGGCTGCCACCGCCGCTGACACCACCTTCCCGGTCGTTTGGTGCCGAAACAGCGATGCGGTTACCGGTCGCCGACAACGACAGGTCGGAACCGAACACGTCGGAGATCTGTTCGCCCTGCAATACGCCACCGAGCATTGTCCACACATTGGAAACGAGGCGGAAGACCTGCACGGTGCCCGCGCGTGACGAGCCGGCGGCGGAGGCTGATGCGACGGTGATCGTCGTACCGTCACTCGAGATGTCGGACGCTTCACCGAATGCGTTGCCGCCGCTGAGTGTGTTGCCGACCTGCGTCCATGCGCCGCTCACCAGATCGTAGACTTTCGCGCGTTCGTTGCCGGAGGCGAGGAGTCGCGAACCGCTTGCGTTGAGCGCGACGCGATAGCCAAGGTTCCAGCTGGTGCCTTCACCATTGATGTCGGCTCCAACCTGTGTCCACGCGCCGGCGACCAGGTCATACACGCGGATGTGCCCCGCATTCGTGCCGCCGTCGTCGTTCAGGTAGGCACCGACGGCGATTCGCGAGCCGCTCGCGTTCATGGCGACACTGATGCCGGCGCGATCACCGCTCGCCTCACCGACGATGTCGGCGCCAACTTGAGTCCAAGTCGCGCCAGTGCGCTCATACACGCGCGTGGTCCCGTTTGCCGTGTTCTGTGCACTCACGATGATGCGCGTACCGTCGGCGTTCAGCGCCAGATGGGCCGCATAGTCCGGATCGGCACTCGTCATGTCGTTGCCAAGCTGCGCGATCGGACCTGCAGTTATGGTCAGCGCGTAGCTCTGCGGCGCGATTGTGATACCTGAGCCTGTCGCGGTCACGCTGAGCGGCGTGGTCGCGGCGGCGGCGCCGAGATTGGTGGTGAACGTGAGCGTCGCGGTGGTTGCCCCGGCCGCGACGGTCTGGCTCGCGACGGTGACACCCGTCGGCAGCGCCGTGGCGTTGACGGTGACCGCGCCGGTAAACGTGCCGGCGCGCGTCACCGTGACGACCAGCGTGCCGCTGCGACCGCTCTCGATGCTGCCCGTTGCCGAGGCGAGCGCGATGGTCGCGCCGTTGGCCGAGGTGACACTGAGAGCCACCGGCTGCGACGCGACGGTCACGCCGGCGCCCGTGCCGGTGATGCTGATCGCCGCCGCGCTGATGGCGGGCGCCGAGGCGCTGGCGGTGAGGGTGATCGTGCCCGTGGTTGCCCCGGCCGCGATCGTGGAGGAGCT
>JACMLX010000122.1 GCA_014379355.1 Gemmatimonadaceae bacterium | reverse complement strand
TCGCCGGCCGCTGCATTGACGCCGGCATCCGCGGCGGCACTGCTCGAGCGCACGGCGGGCCTGTACACCGGCTCGCGCGGTTTGCGCGCCGAGTTCACGCAGCGCGTGAAGAATCCGATCACGTCCAGCGAGACGGCGAGCGCCGGCAGCTATCTGCAACGCGGACCGGGGGTCTTCAGCGTGAATTTTTCGCAGCCGGCGAACGATCGCATAGTGAGCGATGGCAAGACGCTGTGGGTGTATGTGCCGAGTGCGACACCGAATCAGGTGATCAAGATGCCAGTGGGTCCGGGCGCCCCTGGTGGGATCGATCTGGTCGGTCAGTTCTTCACGTCGCCGTCGCGGAAGTTCACGGTGACGGATGGCGGTCTCTCGCCACTTGCCGGGACATCGCTTCGAAAGCTGGTGCTGGTGCCGAAGAGTGACATGGGCTTCTCGCGCGCCGTGCTGTGGGTCGTGCCGGCGAGCGGCATGCTCAAGCAGCTCGAGGTCACGGAGCACTCCGGTGTCATGCGCACCCTGAGCTTCACGACGATCACGCGTGGCGTGACACTCGCGGCGGATGCGTTTTCATTCAGCGTGCCGCGAGGCGTGACGGTGGTCGATCAGGCGGCGATGATGAAGGGGATGTGACACTGCGCGCTCGTCGCCGGTGTCGCTCGTTGCGTCATGGCACTGGAGCATCATCAGCGCGCGATGCACCGCCGGTGGAGAGCACCGCGGCCGTCATGTGTGCGGTCACATTGGCCGTGGTCTTGAAGATGTCCGGAATGACGTCCACCGCGATCAGGATGCCGACGGATTCCGCCGGCAGGCCGAGCTCCACGAGCAGCGGCGCGAGGATGAAGAGGCTGCCCGACGGGATTCCGGGCACACTGAAACTGAGCAGCGTCGACGTCATGATGACGCTCGCGAGCAGCATCACTCCCGTCTCGACACCATACAGGCGTCCGAGGAAGATCACGCCGACGACCCATGCCATCGGTACGTTCACCCGGAAGATCGACACGGCGAACGGCAGCACGAATCCGCTCGCCGTTGCCTGCAGCCCGAGCCGGTCACGCGCCGCGACGATCATCGTCGGCAACGCGCTGAGCGACGAGCGTGAGCCGGCGGCAAGCGCTTGCGCTGGCGTCACGGCGTCCACGAAACGGCGCAGCGACACCTTCCCGAGTAGCACCACCATCGGATACAGCAGCAGCGTGAAGATGATCAGCACCAGTGACAGCGTGCCGATGTAACGGGCGAGCGCGCCCACGCTCGAGACACCGAGTCGCGCGCCGAGCGCGAAGGCCAGAGCGAACACACCGATCGGCGCAACTGAAATCACCCAGCCGACGACCACCAGCAGTGCATCGGCGATACCGCGACAGAACTCCACCACGACGTCACGTCGCTCTGGTGCGATTCGCTTCAATGCGAAGCCAAGTGCGAGCGCGAAGATCACCAGCGGCAGCAGTGCACCATCCGCCGCGGCCTTGACGGGATTGACCGGAATGATCTCGATCATGCGCTGGGCGAGCGTCGGCAGCACGGGCGTCGTACCAACGGCAGGCGCCGTCGCGCGCACACGATCGGCAACGTCTGGCGGGAGGACGAAGTCGGCGAAGGCGATCGTCCCGATCACCGCTGCCAGCACACCGCCGGCGAGGAGCAGGGTCACGAACACCGCCACCGCGCGTCCCATGGCGCGCTTGAGCGCTGCCGTCGCGCCCGCGCCGGCAACCGACGCCACGGTGAGCGCCGCCACGAGCGGGATGACCGTCATCCGGATGGCATTCGTCCACAGTGTCCCGATCACGTCGGCGACTGGCACGGCAATGCGGAACACTGCATCGCTGCGAGTTGCGGCGCCCATGCCGAGCGCCAGCCCTGCAGCCAGCGCAAGGAGCACGCGCACCGACTGGCTTCGCATCATTCGCCGCAGCGGCGAGAGCCGGCGCTCACCCGCACATCACGGGCGGCCACGCGCCACAGCGAAGCGATGCGTCGCATGACGGTGACACGGACAGGCAGTGCGCATGGCCGAACATTCCGTGGGACGGCCTATCGCTCGAGCCGGAACCCTGCATCCACCGCCGGACGTTTCGCCGCATTCGCCGCGTACCATCCGGTCAGGTACATCCACTGTGTCATGCGCAACAGTTTCGGATAGTCGATGCGTTCCGGGATGTCGCCCGCCGTGTGATAGTCGTCGTGCAGGTTCGTGGTGTACATCAGCGCCGGAACACCGAGGCGGGCATACGGCGCGTGATCGCTGCGGAAGTACCAGCCTTCCGGATGTGTCGGTCGGTCCCAGAGCGTATCGATGACGAACTTGCCACTGCGTGCGTTCGCAGCGAGTGCCCAGTTCACAAGGTCCGTCGAGCTGCGATGTGGCGGCTGTACACCGAGCAGCGCGGCGGTATCGGGATTGTTGCGGCCGATCATGTCTCCATTCAGCACGGCGACGACGTTCGCGATGGGCACGACAGGATGCGCCGAGTGATAGCGGGAGCCGAGCAGGCCACGTTCCTCGCTGCCGTGATGCACGAAGAGCAGGCTCCGCTTCGGACGCTGGGCGACGAAGGCGCGCGCGGCCGCGAACTGCGCCACACTCACGCTGGCATTGTCATCCGCGCCCGCCAGGACCGAGTCGCCGCTGGCGAGCACGCGGACGCCGTTCGCATCCTGATGTGAACTGTAGAGCAGCCATTCGTCGCGAAGCGCTGGATCGGTACCACGCAGTGCGCCGATCACATTGACACCCGGGACGTCGAATCGCTCGAGGCGCACCGACAGCGTGATGGTGCCCTGCTCACGCAACGCGGGTCCGAGTGATGCGCGCACGAGAAACGCCGGCGACGCTCCCGCGCCGGCGACCGGCACCGGAGCGACGCGATCGGAGCCACCGTAGGTCCGCGGCGTCGCACGGTCGACGTCGTACGTGCCACGCTCGCGCTGCACGGCAATCGCATCGAACGAGGCATCGACGGAATCGCTGGCGACCACCAGCACGGCGAGTGCACCACGACGCGTGATGGTACGCAGCGTCGCCGCCGTGGCGGCTTCGGAATACCGAACGCGCGTCGGGTAACTCGTCGTGCGCACGGATGCCGGCGGCGGTACCTGCACCGGCGTGGCCACGATCCGGCCGCGCACGTCGACGGTGGTATCGAGCGGATTGGCGAGCCACAGCACCGCGCCCGAGGCCTCGACGGGAAATCCCGTGAGCGGGACGACATCGCGATGCAATGTCAGTGACTTTCCCGCGAGCGACACACTGCTCGCCGACGCGCTGACTCGCGTGCGTGTGATCATGAACCACTGAAACCAGGTGCCATCGTCGCCCATCGGCACGAGCCCGATCTTCGCATACTGCTCGGCCACCCAGATTGAGGCCTTCATCTCATCGAGCGTCCCGCCTTCGCGACCGCGCATGGCAGGTGATGCCATCGCGAACAGATCGCGGCGAATGTCGGCCTCGCGCATCGCCGCCCAGGCGCGGGTGCTCGGTGCGAGCACACCCTGCGGTGGTGCGTACGTGGCCTGCGCAGCAAGAAGCGAGGCGCCGAGCAGCAGCGCGGCGATGACCGCGGACGATCGGCGGACGACAGTGGATGGAATCGGCATGACAATCAATCAAGCGCGTGTCGACTCGGGCGCCAGAGTCGCGCATCCGGAGATCGCGGACTGCAACGCGCGCACATGCGCTCCAGGTCGCAGGGTGGTCACGCCGCTCATTTTTTCGGCAGGCGGCTCCGTCCCCAGAACCCGACCGGCGTCTGTCGCAGCGAGTCGAGACCTGTGCGACGGATCGCCGCCTCCGTCTCGCGCTGCGCCAGCGTCAGCACGTCGTCCTCATTGACGCTCAGCACCTTCCGATCGCGCATCAGGACGCGCCCGTTCACGATGGTCGTGCTGACGTCGTTCCCATTCGCGAAGTACGCGACGCGATACAGCGGCATGTTCATCGGCATCATGTGCGGCCGCCACCAGTCGATGAGGATCACATCGGCCTTCTTGCCGACTTCGAGCGAGCCGATCTCACGCTCGAGGCCCAGCGCTTTCGCCGCATCGACGGTCACCATCTCGAGGGCCTTGCCGGCCGGCAGCACGTTCGTGTCATGCCAGTAGAAGCGGTGATATCGCATCGCCTGGAACATGTGGCGGAACATGTCGAAGCTGCGGTCCGGCGCGACACCGTCGGAACCGAGCATCACCGTGACGCCGGCGTCGAGCAGCTCGACGAGCTGGAAGCGACGGCGGGTCGCGGCATTCGCACTCGGGTTGTGCACGATGCGCGTGTCGGTGCGCTTGAGGATCGCAATCTCCTCGTCCGTGAATTCCGTCGCATGCGAGAGTATCGCGTCGGGACCGAGCAGCCCGATCTCGTCGGCGAACTTGACCGACCCGGTCGTGTGCCCGTCCTGCGTGAAGAGCAGGTGGTGCTGCCGTGACAACGCACGGGTGATCCGCGCATGCGCCTTCAGTTCATCGAGTGCGGCACCGGTGATGTTGTGTTCGGCCGGAATGTGCGTCGGGAACGTGACGGCGAGATTGATGCGCCCGTCGCCCTGCCCGTGCCAGCGCGTGATCAGCGCTTCGGAGACGGCGAGCTGCTGTTCGAAGCTCACCGGCACATCGCGCGCGGTGCCTCCACCCCAGTCAGTGTAGGTTTTCGGAAACGGCTGGCGCCGCGGTCCGACGGCGAGGAAATAACGGATACCGACATCCTTTGTCGCCTGCAGGTACGCGTCGCCATACTTCGCATCATCGGTGCGCATGATCATGTCGCCGCCGCCGAAGAAGCTGAGTGCCGTCGTGACGCCGAAGCGCACCCGTTCGACGCCGGTGAGCAACGCGTCGGCTCGCCAGAAATCGACCGTCGAGCCGCGTGCGTAGAGTTTCTCGGTCGCCGGATAGAACTGGTCGAGGTCCATGCCGAGCGATTTGACGAGGCCATGCCCGGCATGTCCGTGGCCATCGATGAGGCCGGGCATCACGATCTTCTTCCTCGCGTCGATGACCTGGCGACCCGAAAAGCGCTCGACCAGGTCCGTCGTCGACCCGACGGCGATGATGCGATCGGCCCGGATGGCCACCGCGCCGTCATCGAGGACGCGTCGCGACGAGTCCATCGTGACGACGGTGCCGCCGGTGATCAGGATGTCGACCGACTCTCGTGAGGGCGTGTGCGGACCGAAGCTGGCCGATACGGCGAGTGCCATGACCGCGGGGACGACGAAGGCGAATTTCATGCGGGCGTTCCGTGGCGGGAGTGAAGGGGCTGCGTCGTTTCCTAGATAGCCCGATACGCCTCCGCCGTGAAGGCAGAGCGGGCGATCGCCACGGCGCCGTCGTCCGGCCGCCGACCCGGGGAATAGTTTCCAGACCGACTCCGTCTGCCGATCCGTGACGCAATCCGCCCTCCCCATCGAAGAGCAGCACGCGCGCTTCCAGGCGCTGGTGCTGCCGCATCTGGATCGCCTCCTCCGGTTCGCCCAGCGGCGCACGTCGTCGGTCGGCGATGCCGAGGACGCCGTGCAGGATACCTGCATCAAGGCGTGGCTGTGTTTCGCGGATCTCCGCGACGCCGAGAAGGCGCGGCCGTGGCTGTATCGCATCCTGCGCAGTGTGCTGAGCGACGTGAGCGAAAAGTCGGACCGTCGTCGGCAACTGGTCGACATCACGCGCCTGGAACAGGCGCACGAGGAACTGATCGGCGGCGACACCGACGTCGTGTTCAGCGAAGTCGCGGCGCGGCTGGACAGTGAAATGCTCGCGAAGGCGCTGACACTGATTCCCGAAGACTTCGCGACGGCCGTCGAACTGCATGACATCGATGGCTTCAAGTATCACGAGATCGCGGAAATTGCCGGCATTCCGATCGGCACCGTGATGAGTCGCATCTCGCGGGGGCGTCGATTGCTCGCGGGTACGATCATCGCGAATCGTCGCGCATGGGGCCTTGGAACAACTGACGCACAGAAGCCGTCTGCTCGTGCACGGATTGGCGGCGACCGGAGCGCACAATGAGTGACCTGCATCTGAACTTCGGCGCGCAGCCGAATGAACGGCCCGGAGACGATGACGCGCGCGAAGCGCGTCACCAGGTTCTCGCGACGTTGCTCGGCGCGTACGCGGATGGCGAACTGCCGCCGGAGACTGCCTCGCAGATCGACGCGCACCTGCTCGGCTGCGCGCGTTGCCGTCGCGAGGTCGAGCTGCATGCCGTAGTGAGCGCGCGTCTGTCGCGCGAACCGCAGGTCTTGGCGAGCAGCACATTCCGCGATCGTGTCATGCAGGAGATTGCCGAGACGCGGCTGCCGTCGGCACCACGTGCGACGGCCTCGCGCGCCTGGTGGCAGTCCCCGCGTATCGGCGTCGGCGCTGCGCTCATCGTGCTGGCACTGACGGCAGCACTTTCGTCCACCCGATGGCGCCAGGACGCGGTGCGCGCGCGGCCCGTGTCCGCGCGTGTCGATGCGGTCGCGGTACCGCTGTTCGTCGCGATTCTCGACGACTATCGCCGCGTGATGGCCGGTGACCTGCCGGGTCGCGCACGCGACCTGGACGCAGTGCGCGCGGCCGTGCCATTCCCGGTGCAGCCACTGCGTGGCGCGGGCGCGAGCCTGCTGGCGGCGTGGAGCACGGACCTGCGCGGCGAGCCGGCAGCGGTGCTGGCGTATCGTTGGCACGATCGACTCGTGCTCGAATATCTGGTGGCCGAGCCTGTGTTCTTCCGGCATCCCGGCCTTCGCGCTCCGATCGCGGCCGGACAGCTCGTTTCCGCCGTCAGCAGCCCGCAGGGGCTGCTGGCGTGGGCCGCACCGCAGTCGGGGGCCATCCTCGTTGGCGATGTCGCGCCGGACGAGCTGTCGGCATTGCGAGTTGGTGACGCGGTACGCTGATTCGTCGCAGAAGTATCAGTCAAGATTTTCGTCGAGGCAGGCACGAACTTACGTGCCGCTGACTGACTCGCTGCTGTGAGGATCCGTGATCGATATCGCTCACTGGTGGGACCACAGGTCTCATTGGTGGCTCTGCGTGACGCGCCGTCTGCCGGCGCTGATGCTGCTGGCGCTGTGCCTCGATGGGACACGGGCGCGCGCGCAGGAGCGTGTTCCCCCACCCCGTGACTCCGCCGGTGTCGTGGACACGGCAGCGCGCGATTCTCTCGCGGCACGGCTGGCACGCGCGGAAGCCGCCATCGAGCTGCTGCGACGACAGCTCGCCGTCGAAGCGAGCACCGTGGTGCGCACACGCTCACGACTGCAGGTCGAACTGTCGGCGCGCATCCTGACGAACGCGTTCCTCACGACCAATCGTGTCAACACTGTCGACGTGCCGCAATTCGCGCTGGCGTCGCCGAGCAATCCGCAGACGCCGGTCGGCGGCACCGCTGGCGTACGTGCGCTGGGTCTGTCGGTGCGACAATCGCGCGTCGGTGCCGCGATGAGCGTGGATAGTGTGCTCGGCGGCACATTCGAAGGCGACGTCGAACTGGACTTCTTCGGTGGCGTGTCGGCCGGACCGGGCGATCGGCGATTGTTTCCAGAACCCCGAATGCGCACCGCGCGCGCGCGTGTCCGATGGGCGCGCACCACCGTGTTCGTCGGCTCGGAGACGCCACTGATTTCGGACCTCAATCCGATCGGCCTGGCCGCCGTGGGCGTGCCTGGGTTCGTGACGGCCGGCAACCTGTGGAACTGGTTGCCGCAGGTGCGCGTGTCGCACGACGTGCTTCGATACGCGAACGGTGTGCGCGTCGGCGTGCAGGGTGCGGTGCTGACACCATTCACGAATGTGCAGCATCTGGCCGAGACGGACGCGGTGGACGCGGGCGAACGCGCGACACGCCCGTATGTCGAGGCGCGGGCGCATGTGCGATGGGGCGCGGGTGGGGAGCAGACCGGCGCACCGAGTGATGCGAATCTCGGCGATGCCGGCGGTGAGATCGGTGTGGGTATGCATCGCGGCTGGTTGCGTGTCGCGGGTGACTCGATCAGTCGCAGTGCGGCGCTCAGCATCGATGCGCGCATCATGCTGGCACCGCGCGTCGAATTGCGAGGCGAGGCGTATCGCGGCGTACTGGTGCGCGGTCTGGGCGGTGGCGGTGTCGCGCAGAGTTTCGGGCGCGTGCAGGCGGGCGAGTTGATCGGGCGTCCGTTGCACGACACGGCAGGATGGATGCAGATCAACGTGCAGGCCCATCCGACCACCGTGACCGGCGCCGGATGTGGTCACGACGCCGTGGACGCGGTCGACTTGCCGGTGCGTGAGGCGAATACCGCGTGCGCGGTGCACCTCATGTGGCGTCCCGCACAGCCACTGATCATGGGCCTCGAGTTCCGCACCATTCGCACGAAGTATGCGGACCGCACGAATCGTGTGAATCACCTGAATCTTTCCTTCGGATTCGAGCTGTGACGGTGTGGCGCACGGTGACGCGCGTGGCGAGACAGCTGTCGCTGGTTGCGGGTGCGATGGTGCTGCTGACGTCGGAATCACCGCAGAACGGGCGTGTCACCGGCCAGCTCTCGATGCTCGAACGCGGCGGTGGCGCAGGCAAGGATCTGGCAACGGCGGTCGTCTACCTGCAGGCGATGGACGGACATGCCGACGATACACCCGGCACGGTGAGCACGGACGCGACCATCACGATGCGTGGTCGGGAATTCATTCCGCACCTGGCGGTCGTACGTCGCGGTGGATCGGTGCAGTTTCCGAACGCGGATCCGTTCAGTCACAACGTGTTCTCGAATACCACTCCGGGCAGTTTCGACCTTGGCCTGTACCGGCGCGGCGCCACACGCGCAGCCACCTTCGAGCAACCGGGTGTGTACCCGATCTACTGCAACATTCACGCACGCATGGTGAGCTACGTGATCGCCGTTCCGGGTCGGCATGTGACACGCGCCGACGATACCGGCGCGTTCGCCCTCGACGATGTGCCGATCGGGACGTATCGCGTGCATGTGTGGCATGAACGCGCGGCACGACTGTCGCAGGATCTCGTGGTGACGGCGTCAGGTGCGTCCGTGCGCATGACGCTCGACGCGCGCGGCCACATCGCGGGTGCGCACCTCAACAAGTTCGGCGTGCCGTATTCGTCGACGCGCAGCGATCGGTACTGACTCAGCCGATCGATGCCACACACGACTCTGCCAGGCGCCCGCAGCGAGCCCCATTCGATGGGACTGACCGGTCGTGTGTTCCTCGGCACAGCGGCCATCGTGGCCGTCGTGATCGTCTCCGCGTTCGTCATCACGTCGGCGTCCGTGCGACGCACCGGTGAAGCCTCGGCGCGGCGCGGACTCGAGCAGTCGGCCGACCTGGTCGCGCAGTCTCTCGCGGGTCGCAGCCGCAGCCTGGCGGGCGGCGCCCGCGTGTTCGTGCAGGGACCGTACTTCCGGTCACTGGTGGCCGAACGCCGACGCGACGACATCATCGATCAGTCGTTCGAGGCGAGTGAACAGCTCAGTGCGGACTGGGTGTTCATCACGGATGATCGCGGGGTACTCCTGGCGAAGAGTGATGAACCGGGTGCCAGCGGCGTGCCGATGGGCAATGTGCCGCTGGTCGCTGGCGCGTTGCGCGGCCTCGTGACGAGCGGCTTCGGTGTGTCGCGCGACTCGCTCCTCTTCCAGGCGGTCGCGGTGCCGATCGTGACGCCGGGCGGCGCACCGATCGGCGTGCTGGTCGCGACGCGCCTCGTCGATTCCCTGCTCGTGCGTGATGTGAAGGCGACGACATCGAGTGAGCTGCTCTTCTACACGCGCGACGCGGACGGCAGACGTGCCGTGTCACTCTCCACGCTCGGTCGCGCACCGCAGGTCGCACAGGCCGTCGCCGCGATTCCCGATCGTGCAGGCAATGGCGCGACCCTGCAACCCGATGTCGTGATCGACCGTGTCGAGTATCTCGCGCAAGGCAGCGCGTTGACGACGGCCGGCGGTGACGTGATCGGCGGCTTCGTGGTGCTGCGGTCACGCGTTGCCGAGCTCACCGGCATTGCGAGTCTCCGTCGGTCACTCGCGATTGCCGGAGTGCTCGGCCTGCTCCTCAGCTGGCTTGCGGCGTACGTCGCAGCGCGACGCATCGCGCGACCTGTGCGGGCCCTCGCGATCGCCGTGAGGAGAGCGGCAGATGGTGAATACGTTGGCGAACACGATGGCGCCGTCACATCACGTGGTGCCGGACGCGAGCTCGAGGATCTGGCGTCGGCATTCGCGTCATTGCTGTCCGATCTGCGCGACAAGGATCGACTCACCGGCCTGAAACCGACGGCACGCGAAGCGAGCACCACATCGGAGAGCATCCCCACGATTTCGCGTGGCACATCACGCCACGTCGTTGGAGGATCGTCACCACGTGGCCGACTAGCGACCCGACCCGGCTTTGCCATGGAACCCGGCACCGTCCTCGCCAATCGATACCTGATCGACGCCGTCGTCGGCAGTGGCGGGCTGGGCATCGTGTATCGCGCACGCGATCGCGTGCTCGGCGAGCCGGTGGCCCTCAAGGTGCTGCGTCCCGAGGTGCTCGCGAATGACGATCAGGCCGTGGCGCGCCTCACGGAGGAGCTCCGCCTCGCGCGCCGCATCTCGCATCGCAACGTGGTGCGCATGCACGACATCGGTGAATCGGATGGCGTGACGTTCCTGACGATGGAGTACGTCGATGGTGCGTCGCTGGCCACGATCATCGACACGCGCGGCGCGCTGGAGAGCGGCGCTGTCATCTCGATCGCGCGCCAGCTGATGCGCGCGCTGTCGGTCATGCATGCCGAAGGTGTGGTGCACGGTGACCTCAAGCCGGCCAACCTCCTCCTCGGCCCGTCCGGTGTGCTCAAGTTGTCCGACTTCGGCATCGCCCGCGTCGTCCGTCGCTCGCCGCGGGACGCATCATTGCCCGACGATGCGCGTCACGAGACCGTGGGGCACCTTGCCGGCGCAGTGGTGGGCACGCCGGAATACATGGCGCCCGAACAGCTGATCGGCGCACAACCGACGCCCGCGAGCGACATCTATGCAGCCGGCGTCGTGCTGCATGAATGTCTGACCGGCACGACGCCGTTCAACGCGGAGACACGCGTGACCTTCATCGCGCACAAGCTCGACGCCACTCCGTCAACGATCCGGACCGTGCCATCGATCGTCAGTACATCCACCGCACTCGAACGTGTGATCGCGCGCATGATGACACCGGGCCTCGACGCACGTCCGCAATCGGCAGTCGATCTCTTCGACGATTTCGCCGGGATCGACTGACCGACTGCAGCGCATGTCGTTTCAGCGCGACCGTCGCCGGGACACGACGAGCAATCCGAACAGGCCGGTGCCGAGCAATGCGAACGCCGCCGGTTCGGGCGTCACAGTCACGGCGAAGTTGCGGTTGTCCGGTGCGAAGTCGGCAATGCCTTCGAGACCGCCCGGCACGCGCGGCCAGAGATTCGCGGTGAAGTCCGCCATGGAGAAACCAAGGCTCGGCAGCAGGTTCCCCGGAATCAACGCGCTCAGCGTCGTGCCTGAGAACGTGACAGCGCTGGCATCGATCGTCGTGGACACCCCGCTGATCAGATCACGGGTCGTCACGGCGCCACCGGGTGTGATGGACAGCACCCAGTCGAACAACACCCCTGGTGCGAGCGTCGGGAACCGCGCCGTTCCCTGACCGCGATTCATGCCCCACACGAAGAACCCACCACTCGTCGAGCCGATGTTGCCGGCGGATGTGCTCGTGAAGAGAAAGTTGCGACCGTCGAAGAACACCTGTGCCTTGAGGATGTCCAGGTCACCATTGAGCAGCGGGCTGCGCGGCCCAGTGTACGAGGGCAGCCAGTCACCTGCCGCATCCGTGATCTGTGCACCGACCGCAATTGGCGCGCCGATCAACGTGATTGCGATCACGCCTCGGCGGCACTGCCGCATTCCGCGGGAGAGCGAGAGAAACTCCATCTGTGTTCACCTGTGTGTTCGGGGACCCGGTCGGCGGTCGCCAATTGCGACGGCGCTGTCGATGCGCTGCACGCTGCAGTGCTGACACGAACGGGCAGACGACACGATGCAGACAGCTATTCCCGAACCGGTCAGCGTCATCCGACTGTTACGCGATGATGGCTCTCGCGTGAGCAGCCTCCGCGATTTCCGCGCTTACGCGCGTGTCACGAAGGCGCTGCGGATACGGCTCGGCAGCGGCGGTGTACCGCCCGAACATGACGCGACGAATGCAGCCACTTCGTTCGCGTGCCCGTTCACGTCATCCAGCGCCCAGCCGGACAGCAGGCCGACGGTCATCGCGGCGGTGAAGGCATCCCCTGCCCCGATGGTGTCCTTCACCTCGACACTCACGCCGGGATGCTCGGACCACTCATGCGCCGTGAGCAACACACTGCCACGGTCGCCACGCGTGAGCGCAATGGCACGCAGCTGCCAGCGCTCCGCGAGCTGCTCGAGTTGCGCGCGCAGATCACCCTCGAGTGAGAACAGCGCCACGAGGCGCGGCAGCTCGAGATCGTTGACCTTGAGCACAGTTGCCAGCGTCAGCGACTCCTCGATCAATGCGCGCGAGTAATACTGCTGGCGCAGATTCACGTCCAGCACACGCAACGCATCCGATGATGATGCGGCGACCAGCGTGCGAATCGCGGCGCGTGAGACCGGGTCACGCTGCGCGAGCGTACCGAAGCAGAGTGCGTCGGCCGACGATGCCGCGTGCATGGCCGCAGCATCCACCTGCAGGTGATCCCACGCGACGTTCGCGCGGATGTCGAAGCACGGCTGCCCGTCAGCATCGATCTCGACGGCCACCGTGCCGGTGGGCATCGTCGGATCGACCTGCACACACTCCGTGCTCACCCCCAGCGCCGTCAACTGCGCGAGCAGTTCATGGCCAAGCGCATCGTCTCCGACGCGCGAGATGGTGCGCGCCTCTGCCCCGAGTGCGCCGGCGTGGTACGAGAAGTTCGCCGGCGCACCGCCGATCTGCGCCCCCGTCGGCAGCAGGTCCCACAGCAGTTCGCCGATGCCGACGACGCGGAACATCAGGCCAACCCCAGCTGTGCCTGGATGGCTTCCAGCGTGGCGCCTTTCGTTTCCGGCACCATCGTCCGCACCCAGATCAGCTGCAGCACCATCATCGCGCAGAAGAAGGCGAACACGTAGCCAGGTGCGAACGCGGTCACCATGGCGGGGAAGAACGTCGTGATGAGCGCGGCGAAGATCCAGTGTGTCGAACAGCCGAGCGCCTGCCCTGCCGCACGATGGCGATTGGGAAAGATCTCGGAGATGAACACCCAGATGACGGCGCCCTGACCGATGGCGTGGGCCGCGATGAACGCGAAGATGCACGCCGGCACGATGCTGTAATGCTGGGTGAAGAATGCCCAGGATACGAGGCCGAGCGATGCGATGTAGCCGAACGACCCGATGTAGAGCAGCGTGCGACGACCGAGCCGATCGATCAGCCACAGTCCGACGAATGTGAATATCAGGTTCGTGATGCCGATGCCGGTGGACTGCAGCAAGGCAGCCTTGTCACCGAGTCCGGTCAGCTCGAAGATGCGAGGCGCGAAATAGAGGATGGCATTGATGCCCGACAACTGATTGAACACCGCAATCAGGAACGCGAGCATGATCGGCACTCGCAATTCCATCGTCCAGAACTTCTCGGAGCCCGTGCTGCGCGGTGCCGCCGCCGCGGTGATCTCCTCCGCGTGCGCAGCGATCGCCGCGTCCGACGCGTCGGGTTCGATCATCCGGAGCACCTTCATCCCCTCCTCACGCCGCTGCCCGAGCGTCAGCAACCAGCGTGGACTCTCCGGAATCGCAAGGCAGCAGAGCGCATACGCAGCCGATGGGAATGCGGCCACGCCAAGCATCCATCGCCATGCGTTCTCACCCGTATCGGCGAGCAGCGCATTGGACAGGAACGCCACCAGGATTCCGAACACGATGTTGAACTGGAACATGCCGGTGAGCAGGCCACGCTTGGCCGGCGGCGCGATCTCGGAGATGTAGAGCGGCGCCGCGATCGTCGACGCGCCGATGCCGAGTCCACCGATCACGCGTGCGATGATGAACGAGTACACGTCGCCGGCGAGGGCCGACCAGATGGCACCGACGAGGTACAGCACACCGATGAACAGCAGCGTGGGCTTCCGGCCGTACTTGTCCGCCGGCAGGCCGCCGAACATCGATCCGACGACGGTACCGTACAGCGCCGCGGCCATCGCGATGCCGTGCATGCCGGCGCCGAGGCCCCACAACGACTGAATCCGCTGCTCGGCGCCGGAGATGACGACGGTATCGAATCCGAACAGGAAACCGGCCAGCGCCGACGTGATCGACCAGAAGAGAATGCGCGGATTCATGTGCACGGAGAAAGAGATGGCGTGGCCCCTGCGGGACCACGCCTGCCAGCACGATCAGTGACTCACGTGAAGCGCAGCGCCTTGAGGTATGCGACGCTCGACGTCAATGACGCCCACGGGTCGGCGGGATTGTCGTGTTCCACGTAGAAGTGCTGGATGCCCCCGAGCTTGCGCTGCTCGAACAACGCGGCCCAGTTGATCGTGCCCGAGCCGACCGGTCGCATGTCGTTCGATGGCGGACCCGCATTGTCCTTGACATGGACCATCGGGAATCGACCGGGAAATCGGGTCCAGTACGCGACTGGATCCTTGCCGGCGACACTCATCCAGTACAGGTCCATCTCGAACTGGATGCCGCTGTCCTTCGTCCGGTCGAGAAGGATCTCGTACCCGTCGGTGTCACCGAGCTTGTCGAACTCGAAGTCGTGATTGTGATACGCGATCGTGATGCCCGACTTGCTCGCGATGGCCTGCGCAGCGAGCATGACGTCGGCATGGGCGTTGTACTTCTCGGCCGAGCCGCGATCGTTCGGCACCAGGAACGCGAGGTTGATCCACTTGTGCCCGATGGTCGCCGCTGTCTCGACGAGCGCGGGGAACTCCGGTGATTTCAGCTGCTCCAGCGACACATGCGTCGACGGCGACGTGAGGCCGTTCGCCTTCAGCGTGTCGCGGATCTGCGCTCCCGTCCTGCCGTAGTAGCCAGCAAATTCGACTTCGCGAAAGCCGAGTTGTGCGAGTCGGGCCAGCGTGACCTCGACGCCATCTTTCTGCATCGCGCCGCGCACGGTGTAGAGTTGCACTCCGATCCTGGGGATGGAGGCAGTGGCCGTCAGCAGGTCCGCTCCAGAGGCGAACACGGTTTTCGGCCAGAGGGCGCCGGCCACTGCCGATGCGCCCAACACACGGAGAAAATCTCGACGGTCAGTCATGACACGGAAGACTGGGCGGTGGACCGCCCACCGTAAAGTGTGCCGGGCTGTGCACGAGCAATGCGAGTTCGACTACTCAGGCGGTCGCACAGTGCCACCGGCCGCTGCCGGAGGCGCCACGACGCCAGAGGCGGGTTTCACGAACTTCACCTGATGGCCGAACATCCATTGCGACCTGAGACGGTCGGCCTTCGTTGTCGGCAGCATGTCACGCAACATCGGCATCAGGTCGCGCTGCGTGGGAGTGATCAGCGCGGCTGCAATTTCAGGTTGCTCCCAGAACGCCGCCCAGTACGCCTTCTTGACGTTGTTGGTGCTGTCGAGCACCTCCTTGCTCGCCGCGCCGCCCGCGTATTGCGCGAGATACTGGCCAAGCTGTCCGTAGATGCCGCGCACGCGATCCGAGAAATCCGCTTCCGCCTTGCGCAGCGCCACGATCTGGTCCGGCGCGAGAAAGAGTGAATCACTCTCGGCCAGGATCGCAGTGTGAATGTTGGACGTCTCCCCGAGATACAGCGCCGTCAGTGAATCAGCGGACCGTGGCTCCCACTTCCGGCCGACGCGTACGGGCTGCAACGCGCGCCGAAGCTCCTGCAGCGAATAGTCCGTCGCCAGCCGCAGCTGGAAGTCGAGCGTGACACGAAACGGGAATCGCAACGTCGAGCGCGACGGCCGTGTTTCGGCGAAGCGTGGATTCACGTCGTAGCGGAACGACTGCGACGCGACATCGAAGGCCCGTGGCACCAGCAGCACCGGGTCCGGACTGGCCGAACCACCCCAGCCGCGCAGACCATTCGAACCGTGCAGGACCTGGTCGACACCGGCCAGCACATTCTCGAAGAACAGGCTCGCATTCAGTCGTTGCAACGCCTTCGGCAACGCGGGTCGGTATTGCATGTTCATCGTGGCGGTCCACGGGCCCCGGCAGCCATTGCGCGACACGATTCGGCCATCGAACGCACCGAGACAGCGCGACGCCGTCGGCGAACCAGTCGCCTTCAGCGATGCGAGCTGCGCGGCCAGCGTCGCATCGACCGGCAGCGTGCTCGATGGAATGAACGCGCGATCACCGCCGCGTCCGTCACCGTTGATGTCACCCTGCACCTGCGGCGTGAACGGCAGGCCGGATTGCGCCCGCGCGAAGAACGTGAGCGACCCGAAGCGCTCCACATTCAACGCGCCCTGCATCGAGACGATGTGGCGTGCATCGTTCGCGCTCGGCGCCCACTCGCGCAGTGTCGGATCGCCTGCAGTGTAGCCGTCGAATCCGAGATACTGACGCCGCGATGCCTGCAGAGTCCACGACACCGAGCCATACAATCCAAGCGGCACGCGCCGCCGCCGGAATGGATCAGGCGCTAGCGTCACCGTTGTCTGCGCGCCATATCCGCGCAGCTCGCTGCCACGCACACCAACGCGACCGAATGCGGCCGAGCGACGTGACTCGGTGGCCGACACGGCACCGGTGCCGGCGTCGATGCCGGCCGCCGAAACGTAGACCGGGCGATCGCCTTCCTGCGCGAGCGTGAAGCGTTGGACTCCTGCAAAGTTCACGTCACGCACCGAGGACTGCGACAGGTCGTACGACGCGAGGTTGTTCCACTTGAGTTGCATCCAACCGAAGTTCGTGTACCAGTCGAGCGATGCACGCCAAGACCGTGGCACCTGGTAGTCGCGCCCGATCAGCGTCGCCGGCGGCGCATTGTCGGTCAGCACACCACTGCCATCGACGCACGCGCGCGGAATCGACTCCGCGTCGGCGAGGAATCGTGTCCAGTCCGGCGTGGGCACCGCAGCACCGGCGCACAGCAGCGCCTGCGTGCTGCCCGCGAGTGCCGTCCGCGCCGCGGCATCCGCGAGCACGTCGGGCCGCAACAGGTCGCGAAACTCACCGATGCCGCCGCGCAGCACACCACTCGTCGTACGATAGAACGTGCCTGTCTGATTGATCGACATGCCGTTGCCATTTTCCTTTGCGCGACTGTAGCTGTAGCTGAACCCGATGCGCGGACTGATGCGCAGCATCGTCGGCGCAAGTCCGGTACGCACACCGAGTGCACTCTCGAGCAGCGGATTCGAAGCCGGCGATGACGTGAAGCCGTTGCCTTCGATGCGTGCGCCGTACAACACACTGACGCGCTTTGTCGGATTCCATTGATGTGCCATCGCACCGCCGGCATTCCAGACGGTGCCGTCACGCGCCGGTTGCGTCAGCGTGCGTGAAAAGCTGGCCGGCCGGCCGGCCGCAAAGTCGGTGATCGAGTTGAAACTGTAGCGACCGAGCAGGTCGGCGCCGCCGGACTGTTCCAGCGCGTCGACACGCGCCCAGCCGAAGGCCTTGAAGGTGTGCCGTCGGCCGCGCGCATTCCACATGGTCAGATTGCTGGCTTCTGCCGTGAATCGTGTTTCGCTGCGGTCGAAACTCGAGTTGCCGCCGATCGCCAGCGGCACGATGCCGTCGCCACCACTGCCGGTGGCACGCACCAGCACGGTCGCACCGGGCAGGCCGAGATATGGATCGCCGGAGTTCTGCGTCTGACTGGCGCCGATCTTCGTCTGGTTGAGGACACGTCGCCCCGCCCCGAGAAAATTCGAGAGCTGCAGCTGTGCACCGATCGCACGATCGGTGGACGATCCGCCAGCCGACGTCGCGGTGAGTGGTGCAAAGCCAAGCGCACCATCTTTCGCGTAGCTCACGTAACTCGTGATCTGATGCTGATTGAGCGAGTCCCGGATGTCGTCCAGTCGCCCGAGCCAGGTGATGCCGGTGCGCTCACGCGCAGCCGGAATGCCGTTCCCTGCGGTCGGCACGCCGACACCGAGAGCGGCGGTCCGCAATCGCGACACGGAGTCGCCGGATACGCCGGCACCCTGCAATGCGCGCAGGTCGCCGGTGAAGAGTGTGGCCGGATCGGATGTCGAGCGCGAGAGCTCGACCGACGCGTTGTACGTGGCCACACGCGGGATGATGAAGCCGTTCGCACCAGCGCTGCCGCGCAGCGAGGTGTATCGCACGCCGAGTGATTGCCCGATGGCGTCGGTCGATTGCAGCGCAGGTGCGTCGAGCGTGACGTAGGCGTCGCGTTGCTGGTAGTTGCGACTGCCGGCGCCCAGTTGCACGTCGGTGTTGGCGCCGGAGAATCCCCCGCGCACGGGATCGAACGTCGCGCCGGTGACGCGTGTGTTGACGCGTGCAGCGCGCGGCAACGTGCCGCCGGGCAGCGCCATGCCATTCAACGTCGTGAGATTCGACTCGGATCCGGATCCGAGAATGGACGGGCCGCTGACCCCCTGCGTGACACCCGGTGTCGTGCCGGCGATGGCGGCGAGATTGCCGATCTGCGATGGCGTCACCTGTCCCGTCACGCCGTCCTGCCACCGTTCGGATGCACCGATTTCGAGCGATGTGGGATCGATGCGCGTCTCGGCCCTCGCCGGCTTCTCGGCGGTGACTTTCACCGCAGCGAGTGTCGAGACATCGGTGGCGAGCACGAAGTCCGCCACGAGCTCACGCTCACTGTTCTGTCGCTGCACGCGTCGGCGCGCCGACTTGAGCCCGACGGACGAGACGGCGACGAGATAGTCGCCGGTGCCGTTCTCGAAGGTGATCACGTACCGCCCGGCGCTGTCGGTCGTGGTCTGCTTGAACGCCCGATCCGGCCCGCGCGTGACGAACACCGACGCACCCACGATCACACGCGTCGAATCGTTCGTGACGCGTCCGCGGATGATGTCGGTCACCGACTGCGCGGACAGCGGGACAGCGGCAACGGAGAGCAGCAGCATGGAGCGACCGGAAACGCGGACCGGCATGGCGACGGGGCTCGGGTGGGGTGTCTGGCGACCTGCCATCCGACGTCCGCGCAGTGAAAATGGTTGCGGCGATCACGTGTCGTGTGACGCGGTCTACTGAACTTTCAGTAGTATTGCGAGCCCGGACTGTTTTGGCAACTGGTTTTTGCGTAGTGCGGCGGGCACGAGAAAAGTGCCGCGCGCCAGATCGGCGCGCGGCACTCATTATTCATCCTTCGACACAGCCCCATCAGGTCCCGAGACGCGAAAGCGTCCTTCCTACCGCGCCGGCGTGATGACGATCTTGCGATACTCCACCGCCGTGTGGTCACCCTGCAGGTACAGCGGCCCGGGCTCGCCTTCGTTGCTGTCCAGCGCACCACCCGTGATCCCCGGGATGTTCTGCATCGAGATCACCGTCTTGCCGTTGAGCACGACCGTGATGCGCCGACCGACCAGCGTGACATCGTACGTCTGCCACGCGCCCGCTTCGCCGGCCGCGTTCTCGTTCGGCGTCAGGAAGCCATACACACCGCCGGTGTGTGTGCTGAGCGGCTCGAGGCCCTTGCTGTCTTCAACCTGCAGCTCGTGACGGCCGCGCAGGTAGATGCCGCTGTTGCCGTTCTTCGGCACGCGGAATTCCACGTGCAGCTTGAAGTCCGTGAACGTGCGTTCGGTGATCAGGTTCGCGCCGTTCTTCGCGTTGGTGAGAATGCCGTTCACCACGCTCCAGGCACTGTTCGCACCCGATGCCTTCCAGCCACCCAGATCGCGGCCGTTGAAGATGTCGACCGGTGCGCCCCACGACGGTGCCGCGCTGCGCTCGAGCGTGGGCGCGCGCACACCGGTGAAGTTCGCCTTGGACCCATTCGGATCCGTGATCGTGCCCGTGACCTTGTTGTCGGCGTACGTCCCCTCGACCACCAGGTCAGCGGTCCCCTGCTCCCACTGCGGCGGGATCGCGAAGCGGAACCCGGCCGTCGAATATTCGACCTTCGCCACCGGCCGTGCGCTACCACCCCCCGACACGAATGCGCCGACGAGCGAGCGATTGCCGGACAACTTCACTTCCATCCACGAGGGATACGTGCGGTTGTTGGCACTCGTGACCGTCAGGTCCCAGTGCCCGATCAGTTCTTCGCCGGGAATGGCGGCGGGCGTCGGCGTCGCCGCCGAGGCGACGGCCGCGGTCGTGAGCGAAAGCGCCAGTCCGATGACGGCAATGCAACGCATGCGAATACCAGTATGAGCGTCGGAGTTCAGGCCCGCCGGCGGCGGGCAGCTGCCACGGAAGGCAACCGGTGTGGGTGAATGTCGCGCCGTGTCGCCGCAGAAGGAACGGCCGACTCGACCTGATCGCTGCATCGCGGCGGCGGCGCACACCTCAGCTGGCACTACCACACCGGATCGTGAGACGGCGTTCCCGTCGGCGCGTCGGGCCTCGCTCGCAACCGGGAGGCACTGCCTGGAGGCGCGGGATGAAACGGGTACTCGAACAGCGGCCGTCAGCGCAGGCCGTCGGCGTCGATCGCCGTCTCGAGCGCCAGCACCGTTGCCGGATCGTCGCCGCGCTCGCGCATCAGCGCCAGCGTCGCGCGCGACAACACCTCGTACACGTCGTGATACGGGCGCGTACCATGCAGCGCCGTGGCATGTGCACGCACCGTCGCCACGTCGCCGCGCGCAATGGGCCCCGTCAGCGCATCGAGTGCGCGAGGCGCGGCCGCGAGATTCTCCACGCTGGCGGCCATCAGCGCCCGTACCGCGCGATGCGCCGCCACCGAGTCCACACCGATCCGCGAGAGCAGTCCCTCGGCGAGCGCCGCCAGCGTCACCGGAAAGTTGCTGGCGATGACTGCCGCTGCGTGATAGGCCGCCCGCTCGGCGCGCGGGATGTCGATCGTCGTCGCACCGAGTCGCATTGCGAGACGTGCCGCCACATCGCGCGCGACGGCGTCGCCCTCGATTCCGATCACGGACCCCTGCAACCGGAACGAGGCGAGCGCGGGATCGATCAGCGGCAACAGTGGATGGAAGGTGCCATAGTGCACACCCATCGCAGCGATGCGTTCCCGCGCCGCCGGCTCGGCACTGCCACTGACCTGCAGCACCACCGCGTCGGCACGCACGCCATCGCGCTCGCGGAGTTCGTCGAGCGCCACGTCGATCTGTCCGTCACGTACGGCCACCAGGATCGCCGGTGCTTGTTGCACGGCGTCGGCACGCGACGAGAACACCGGCGGGCCGTGCTGTTCCACGATGCCGACGCGATCGACCAGTGCGTGGGGCAGCCCAGCGGCGCGGAAGGCGGCGGCCAGCGCACGACCTGCACGTCCAGCCCCAACGAGAACCACCGGCTCGAGCGAACCGGCGCGCACCGTCACGAGCGACCGCCCACCCTGCTCGGATGCTCGGCACTCGCACGCACGAGCAGTTCCTCGCGACCCGGCGCGTTCTGCAGTAGCGCCAGCGCACGCTGCATGACCGGATCATCGGCGGTGCGACGCGAGAATTCGGCCTCACGACCAAACACGTAGCGGGTCGCTTCGTAGCCGATGAGGCGATTCACGACATCCGCGTTCGACTCGATGGCAGAGTCGGCCAGCACGGCGCCGCGCTGTCGCATGCCGATCAGCAATGCGCTGCGCATCTCCGGCGTCACCATGAACGCGGTGGTAGTCAGCGATTGCGCGCCCTTCAGCTTCAGCGCGAGCGCCGTGAGCGCATCGCGAAACGCGGGAACGGCACGTCCGAGCGCGGCCTGCAGCGCGGCGCCCTGCACTATCGCCGCACTGTCACGCGCGATCACGTCCGGCGTGATGCCGCCACCGCCGTAGACTACGCGGCCCTTGTCCGTCTTGAACGATTGACGCTTCGCCACCATCGAGTCGGCCTCGTTGCTCAACGAGTCGGTCTGCTCGCCGCCGTTCCGCCGCGCTGACGTTTCGTCGTTGTAGCGCCGACGAATCGAGATGCTGCGCCCCACGGGTGTGAACCACAGCGACGTGGTGAGTTTCAGCGCGCCGGCGGCACCGGCATCGAACACCTGCTGCGCGCTGCCCTTGCCATACGTCGTCGTGCCAACCACAACGGCGCGGTCATGGTCCTGCAGCGCACCCGCCACGATCTCGGCAGCACTCGCGCTGCCACGATCGACGAGGACGACGATGGGGAGCTTTGGCCACTGCTGCGGCAGCTTGTCGGTGAAGGTGCGATTCGACTCCGGTGTGCGGCCGCGCAGTGTGACGATTTCCTGGCCTGGATCGAGGAACAGATCGGTCACAGCGGCGCCCTGTTCCACGAGACCGCCAGGATTGCCACGCAGGTCGAGCACGAGTGACTGCATGCCCATGCGCACCAGCGAATCGACACCCGATGCGACTTCCTCGGCCGTCGAGTCACTGAAGACACTGACGTCCAGATAGCCGACCTTGGACGGCAGCATCGTCACGCGCTGGACGGCGCGAACGCGAATCACCTGACGCGTGAGCGTGAAGGTCAGGCGCCCATCCACTCCGATGCGTTCCACCGTCAGCACGACGCGCGATCCGGGATCGCCGCGCAGCTTCACGAGCGCCTCTTCCGAGGTCAAGCCTTTCGTGTCGAGGGCGTCGATCCTGACGACGCGATCGCCGGTCATCAGGCCCGCCGACTCGGATGGTGAGCCGGGCAATGGCGCGATCACGGTGATCCACCCGTCGCGCACGTCGACGCGCAATCCCACACCGGCATACTGCCCTGTGGTCTGTTCCCGAAATCGCTTGAGCCGATCCGCGACCAGGAACACCGAGTGTGGATCGTGGAGTTCATTGACCATGCCGAGCATGGCCTCCTTCCACAGCGAATCGGCGGGCACCGAATCGACGAACTGCTTTTCGACCGTCTCGAGGACCTGCCCGAACAGGCGCCGACCATCCACCACCGCCGGTGCGTCACGGCGCAGGCTGCGACCCATCAGCCAACCGCCCGAGACCATGGCGAAACCCAGCACGGCAACCACGGTGAGACTTCGTCCCTTGCTCATGCCGATCCCTGACGTCGTGGGGTGCCAGGGCGCCGGCGCCCGGTCGTCGAATTTCGCGATGATCGCTGATTCATGTAGTAAGCACCGCAGTCAGGCTCGTGTGTTCCACGATCGTGCGCACAAGCCGGTCGGTGATCATATCCACCGCACCGTTCGCTGCGACCGGAACGATCGGTCCGCACTCCGGATGGCGCGCCTGCCACGTGGCTGTCACCGACGCCTCGTACGCGCCAGCGACGCGCGCATCGAATTCGGCACCATACCGTTCGAGCCGATCGGCCAGACCGCGAGCCGATCGACGTGCCGCGGCGTCGGCGGCCGGTAACGTCAGCAGCAGCGTCAGATCCGGCACGATGCCCTGCGTCGCGAGTGCATTCGCCTGTCGAACGAGTTCAGCGTTCAAGCCATGTCCGGCGATCTGGTAGGCATACGTGGAGACGAAGAATCGATCGGCGACGACCCACTCGCCGGCCGCCAATGCCGGTTGCACGACTTCGGCAACAAGCTGCGCCCGTGCCGACAGGAACAGCAACGCTTCGGTGGAGGGGCTGATCCGCGAGTCGGGATGCAAGAGCAGCGCGCGGATGGTCTGACCGACCTGCGTCTGGCCTGGTTCCCGAACCGTGTGCACCACCAGCCCGCGGGCGCGCAGCGCGTCGGCCACGAGTGGAAGCTGGGTCGTCTTGCCGACGCCATCGCCGCCCTCGAGTACGATCAATCGCCCACGCACCGCGCTGCTCGTCATGACAGCGTGATGATCTTGCTGACGGCGCCGGTCCGGATGCCTTCCGAGATGTATTCGTTCACACGCACCATCAGCTTGTCGAAGTTCGTCTGCGCGACGATGGCGCGCTGATACACCGGATTGATCTCGACTTTCTGCAGCAGCGTGTCGAGCTCCTGCTCCATTTCCTGCGGCGGATCCTGTCCCTGTTCGATGAATTGCTGCGCTTCACTGCGAAGCTGCGAGAGGCGACGCAGCACGGTGGAGGCCTCCACATCTTCGGTCAGCAGATCGTTCGAGCGCTTGAGCGCCTGGTATTCGGTCGACTGGCCGATCTGGCGGCCGAGTTCCTTGGCTTTCTCCTCGAGCATTTCAGTCCGCTGCAAAAGGGGTCGCGGGGCCCGGACGGCCCACGGCATGCTGAAAGGTACGAAATCTCTGCCGTTTTCGGATGGAGCGCCGCGTTATGACACGCCCGGCGCGCGAGCCGCTGCTGCCGTCCGTTGGGCGATCACAAACCGATCCCGGCCGAACGCATCGACGACGACCTGCGCGTCGCGCCATTGCGGCGCAGCAGTGCAGGCTCGCGCGTCGTCGGCCCGGCGCGCGTCGACCTCCATCAGCAGCATCCCGCCGACGGTGAGCCGATGTTCCGCTTGCGACACGAGTTCGCGGATCACGCCCATGCCATCCGGGCCGCCGAAGAGTGCCAGGGCAGGCTCCCAGGCGCGGACCGCATCGGGCAGCCCCTCACGCTCACCGATCGCGATGTATGGCGGATTGGACACCACGACGTCGATGTGCTGCTCTCCGACGGGCTCCAGCAGATGGCCGACGCGGAACTCCGTGCGCGCGCAATCGCGCGTGAGCGTCGCGCGAGCGTTCAGTTCGGCCACGTCGATCGCGCCCGATGAGACATCGGTGCCGATCACGCGCGAGGCGCGACTTTCCCGCGCCAGCGCGAGCGCGATCGCCCCGGATCCGGTCCCGACGTCCACCACCGTGCTGCCCGCTGTCACGAATGGCAGCGCCAGCGACACCAGCTCCTCCGTCTCAGGACGCGGGATCAGGACGCGTTCGTCGACAAACAGGAAGAGATGGCGGAACGCGGCGCGACCGATCGCGTACGGCATCGGGGCACCGTTCGCACGACGATCCGTGGCATCGTCGGCAGCATCGATGAGCAGGTCGATCAGCTCGTCGTGCGCGTGCTGGATGGACCAGGAGCGCGGTGCGTCGTGCAGGCCGGCCAGCAGCTCGCGTGCCTCGTCCTGTGGATCGGCCACATGTCCGGTCAGTCGCTGCGCGATGCGCTCCCGCAGTCCCGACACCGTGGTCGGTCGCCCAGCGTCACCCACGGAGTCGTTCCTTGACTTCGGCTTCCTGCAGGGCGTCGATGAATGGCCCGATGTTGCCGTCCATCACCGCCTGCATGCCGTGCATGGAGAACCCGATGCGATGGTCCGTGATGCGATCCTGCGGATAGTTGTACGTCCGGATCTTGGCCGAGCGATCACCGGTGCCGACCTGGGCGCTCCGCATCTTCGATCGCTCGGATTCGAGCGCGGCGAGGCGCTGATCGAGCAGACGGGATCGCAGCACCTGCATGCCCTTGATCTTGTTCTGCAGCTGCGACTTCTGGTCCTGCTGACTGACGACGATGCCGCTCGGGATGTGCGTGATGCGCACGGCGGAGTCGGTGGTGTTGACGCTCTGCCCGCCGGGACCCGACGAGCGGAAGACATCGATGCGAAGGTCCTTGTCGTCGATGGTGACGTCGACTTCCTCTGCTTCCGGCAGGACGGCCACGGTGGCGGCGGACGTGTGGATGCGTCCCTGCGTTTCGGTGGCCGGCACACGCTGCACGCGGTGCACCCCCGACTCCCATCGCATCGTGCCGAATGCGCCGCTGCCGTCGATACGCGCGATCACTTCCTTGATTCCGCCGAGCGTGCCGTCGGACATCGACATCATCTCGATGCGCCAGCCCTGGCGCGCGAAGAAGCGCTCGTACATGCGCCAGAGATCCGCGGCGAAGAGTGCGGCTTCATCGCCTCCGGTGCCGGCGCGGATTTCGATGATCGCGGGTCTGTCGTCGAGCGGATCGCGCGGAATGAGCAGGGGCTTGAGCGCCTCGTCGAGCTCGGCGAGGCGGGTCTCGAGTCGGGCGACTTCGTCGTGTGCCTCGGCAGCGAAGTCCGCGTCGTCGCCGCTCGCCATTTCGCGCGATTCGTCCAGCTCACGTTCGACCTGACGCAGCTCGCTGGCGAGCCGGACCACGTCCTGAAGGCGCTGGTGTTCCTTGCCGAGGCTGGCGAGGAGTTTCGGGTCGCGGACGGTGCGCGGATCGAGGAGTTCCTGCTCCACCACGGCGGCGCGGGCAACGGCGTCGTCGAGGCGATCGCGCAGGCTCACGGAGCGCGGTCCGACGCAGCGGGCATGTCAAGCTTGAGTAACGGCATAAGTCCAAGGAAACAAACCACTTGGCACAGTGAACTCAAGCGCGGGAGTGGTGTATATTACGGTGTCGGGTCAGGCTCGCGAGTTGCATGGGCAAGTGGCATGCACTGTGTGTCGTTCGGCAGCCTGCAGTCGTCTATGGAGTGCAGGCATCCCTTTTTCAGGAGTTGGAAATGCGTGTCCCCAAGGCTCGTCGCACATGGTCTGCTCTCGGGGCGTCAGTCCTGTTCGGGCTGACCCTGGCTGCGCTGCCGATGGCGGTCCATGCGCAGGCCACCCCCGCCCTCAAGCTGAGTGTCTCCATCCAGCGTCAGGCGACGGGTCCCGTGATCACGATCACCGGGTCGAATTTTTCGCCGAACGGACCGGTGAAGTTGACCGGTTCGCCGCCGCCGAACACCAGTCAGGCGATCGCGTTCGGTCCGATCAAGGCCGATGCGAACGGCGCCTTCAGCGTGCGCAAGGAAATGCAGTGTACATCGCAGAGTCAGGACGACGGGTTTCTCGAAGTGACCTTCACGGCGATCGACGAGACGAGTACGCGCCGGAGCACCGCGCGCGAGAACGCCACGCCCTGGATTTGTCGATAGGGGACACCTGAGCGTGTTCGATAGGAGGACACGGCGCCCCCCGATCAGGAGACTGGTCGGGGGGCGTTCGCTTCAGGCAGGTGTGTCGTGATCGCGCGTTTCAGCCGCGCGACCGAACGACCGTCCCGACCGCATGAGCCGTACCTCGTGCTGTCGGCGCACCTCGTCCCGCCGCAGTGCCAGCAGCTGGCGCAGATACTCCATGTCGATGGGCTTGACCAGATGGGCGTCGAAACCCGCCTCCATGGCCAGCCGCAGGTCGGCATCCGTACCCCAGCCGGTCACGGCCAGGATGACCAGGCCTTCGCCCAACGGCGCAGCCCGCAATGCGCGACACGTATCGTAGCCATTCATGCGCGGCAACCCGACGTCGAGCAGCACCATCTCGGGACCGAACGTCGCGGTCATCGCGATCGCATCGACACCGTCATACGCCGTCGCCGTCTCGCAGCCGAACATCTCGAGCACGGCCGCAAGTGAGTCGCATCCGTCACGATTGTCGTCCACCACGAGGACGCGGCGCCGGCCTGCGGCGGCGGGGGAAGTCACTGGCGTTTCGGCAGGAGTCTGGGACATCTCGACCTCGGACGCGATCGCGGGCAGCCGCACGGTGAATTCCGTGCCATGCCCGCGACCGAAACTATGCACACTGATCGTTCCACCATGCATTTCCACCAGGGCGCGCGCCAGCGAGAGGCCGATGCCCAGGCCACCCTGCGAGCGATCGAGCGCGTCGTGCACCTGCCCGAACATCTCGAACACCCGCGACAGGTGCTCCGTCGCAATGCCGATGCCCGTGTCGCGCACCCGCACGGCCACCATGTCCTGTTCGAGCTGCGCCGAGACGCGGATGTGCCCTCCATCATCGGTGTACTTGGCCGCATTCGTCAGCAGGTTGGAGAAAACCTGCGCCAGCCGAAGTGGATCACCGTCGATCAGAATCGCGTCCTGCGGCAACGTGATCTCGAGCCGGTGCCCCGCCTGATCGATGAGGGGACGCGCGGTTTCCACCGCCTGCGCCACCACCGCCGACAGGGGCACCTCTTCCCGGCGCAGCTCATGCTTGCCGGCGGCGATTCGTGACGCGTCTAGGAGGTCGTCGAGCAGTCGCGCCATGTGCCCCACCTGGCGCTCGATGATGGCCTGCGACCATGCGAGCTCGGGATCATCGTTCGCACGACGCTGTTGCACGGCGACGGCGTTGCGGATCGGAGCGAGAGGATTGCGCAATTCGTGGGCGAGCGTCGCGATGAAGACATCCTTTCGCATGTGCGCGTCCTGCAGCGCCCGATCTGCGCGCAAGCGGTCCGTGATGTCCTCGAACACCGTGTACACCTCGTACGGTGTCGTCTCGCCACGCCGCATCAGCGGCACTGCATCGACACTGATCCAGCGATACTCCTGACGGTCGAAATTGAACACGCCCATCACCACGCCATGACACGGTTCGCCGGTGCGGAAGGCAACCGTGGACGGATGCTCGTCGCCGGGAAAGGGCGTCCCGTCCTCACGAATCGTGTGTCGCGACTCGCGACCCGGATCACTGCCGATGAACTCATCGCGCGGCCGGCCCAAAATACGCTCGGCGGCTGGATTGAGCGCGATGATGCTGCCGTCAGCACCGTGGTGCACGACACCCTGCAACATGGTCTCGGACAGCAGTCGATGTCGCGCTTCACTCGCACGCAGCGCCTCGGCGGCGCGCATTTCCGTCGTCACCTGCCGGGCGGTGCCGATCACCTGCTCCACCGCACCCGACGCATCACGCGACAGGACCGCGTCGCGCACCTCGAGCCAGGCCCATTCACCTGAGGCCGCACGCATGCGATGACGGAACTGGGCGATCTCACCGTCCTGCAACGCATGCAATCGCGCGACGTGCGCCGCCAGACCGGGCAGATCATCCGGATGCATCAGGCGATTCACCGTGTCGAGATCCATCGCGATCCCGGCTTCGACGGGATAGCCGATGATCGCGGTGATCGGCCGCGTGTTGAATACCAGCTCGAGTGGCGTGAGGCGACACACGTACAGCGTGACCACGTCCGAGAGCACGTCGGCCGGCTCGAGCGAGCGAGGTGCCACGGACATGTCCGTGGCAGCTGTGACGGCGCCATGTGTCATTCGCGCTCCGCGCTACCGCGCGGTTCCTGTCCGGTGCGCCGCATCACGCGCGCGCACCCATTGGCTCGGCGCGCCGATTCCGATCGGCGAGGTACGCCACCGCGGCGTGCGACGGCAGGACCAGCAGCGCGAGTTCGAGTGCACTGCCCGCGTGGCCGAGCAGGACGGCTCCAGCGGTCCCGATCACCGCCACGACCAGCAACCACCGCAACACACTGCGCATGCCGCGCGATACGCCGCCACGCAGCACCATCACGGCCGCCACGATTCCGACCAGCCACACCGGGTTGAGCAGCGCGACCGTCGGATTGTTGGCCATGAACATGTGCTGCGTCGCGAACCAGGCCAGCAACAGCATTGAGCCGAGTATCGCCGCAGTGAGACTCCAGCCGGCCATCGCGACGAACGCGCCGACTCGGCCGAGCCTGCCGAGTCCGGCGAGCACGAGGGCGAGGAGCACGCCGATCACGAACGACATGCCCAGCTTGAGCGATACTGCGCGGGGTTCCGCGTCACGGGGTGCACGAAACAGCGTGTCGATCGGCAGCACCAGCGGCCGAGCGGGCAGTCCTTCGGCAGCCGGCAACTCGATGCGACGAAACGACTCAGACAACGACTGCGGCAGAAACGCCTCCTGCCAGCCGCTCAGCGGCGCATCGGCATCGACACCAAGCACCATCTCGGCGCCGAAGTAGAGCGGATCACTGTAGGCGAGCAGCCGACGCGTGTGCCAGCGATAACTCCCCTGACCCGGCTGCGCCGTCATCGCGCGTTTGATCGCGCCGCCGGTGACGGCGTCGATCGCGTCGCGTGCACGTGTGCTGCAGTTGTCGCGATAGTAGTCATACCGGTAGAACTTGTTCTCTTCGCGCGCGTTGTCCGCCAGCAGTGCGACGAGCTTCGCCTTCTGTGTCGGTGTGAGCTGGATTTCCTGCACGGTGACGGTGCGATTCAACCGCTGATACTGGTCGAGCGTCTGCGCCATGGTGAATGGCTGCATCCAGTATTTCGTGTCACCCGTGAGGAAGCGTCCGAGGAAGTTCGGCTGGTCGAAGTCGAACATGCCCCAGTTGTACGCGAGCGGCTGCCCGGCTGCGTCGTCCCACACAGCGATTGCGTTGTGCCCGAACTTTTCGAACACTTCGTCCCCCTGCCCCATCGTGATCAGCAGCACGGGGCGCCTGGACCAATCGATCTCACGCTGCGCGGCGAGCACATTCACGACGACGGCGACCAGCAGCATCGTGCGCGACAGGATCGTCAGCCACGTGCGCGACCTCGCGTGCGTCACAGGCGGACTTCCTTCCCCTCTTCCGCACTCCGGTAGATCGCTTCGACGAGCCGCTGCACCACGATCTGGTCCACCGGTGGCTCGTACGTGACGTCGCCGTGCAGCACGGCCGCAAAGTGTGCCAGTTCGGCGCGGTAGCTCTGGATGAACGCGCTGTCACGCTGCGCGGCGCCGGTCGGCGACACATCGACGGCGCGACCGTTCAGTTCCTTCACCACGCGTAACGGGGCGAGGCGCGCCGTTCCCTTGCTCGCGAGCACCTCGAACCACCAGCGATCCTCCTCGCCGACGTAGCCCCACGCCGTATCGATGGCCACGCTGAGGCCCGAGGCGTACTGCACATGGACATACATCGCATCCTCCACCGCTCGCACACCGCTGCCGCGCTCCATGCTCGCGGTGACGCGCACCGGCTCGGGGAAATCCGCCAGCCAGCACGCCAGATCGAGCAGCGGGACGCCCTGATCGAGGAAGATGCCACCGCCCGATTCCGCGCGACGTGACCGCCAGCCCGCATCACCCCGCCGCGTCTTGTAGGCGCCCGCACGAATGCCGATGAGCCGACCCAATTCTCCACCGTGAATGAAGCTCTCGAGATTCTGCACTTCCGTGCGGAACCGATGGTTGTGCCCGACGAGCACCTTCACCTCGTGCTTCTCGGCCGCCGCGAGAATCCGCTCGACCCCTTTCGTGGTCAGCGCCAGCGGCCGTTCGCACAGCACATGTCGCTTGCTCTTGAGCGCACTCAGCACATGCGGTTCGTGCAGGTGGTTCGGCGTCGAGATCAGGACCGCGTCGAGTTCCTCGAACTCGAGCAGCTCCTCGATGTCGGTGAAGGTGTCGGGCACGCTGAAGCGATCGGCCAGTGCACGCACCTTGGCGCTGTCATTGTCGCAGAGTGCGACCAGCTGCACGCCGCGCATCCTGGAGAGCACGGGCAGGTGGGCGAGTTGTGCGATGGCGCCGGCGCCGATGACACCGATGCGGAGAGCTGGCTTGGACATGCCCGAAAAGTCAGACGGAGACCGGTGACGCCACCGCTCGTGGTGCGCGTTCCTGCTGGAGCGACTACAACAGCGGCGACAGCCGCGTGCCCGGATAATACGCCGCGAGAATGGACCGGGCATCCTGTCCCGCCCGGGCGCGACCGATGGCCCCCCACTGCGACATCCCGACACCGTGCCCGTTGCCAACGCCGCGGACGACCAGGATGTTGCCGTCGAAGTCGATCGAGAAGTTCGTACTCGGAAGAATCGCACCATTCGTGCGGAAGACATGCCGGATGTCGTTGCCTTGCACGTGCGTGGTCGCGTCCGCGGTCTGGATCGCCAGTGTGATCACACGATTCGACGGGCCACGGGCGACGATCGACACGGCACGCACGTCGCCCGTCGCCGTGATGCCGACATCACGCCCGTACTGTGCGAGCAGCTGGCGAATCTCCACACGCGTGAATCGTCGCTCCCAGCCACGCGTGCCACTCGCATCACAATAGCAGCCACCGCCCGGCGCGCGATCGTCGACGGGACGCAGGTACGGTTCACCGCCTCGGCGCCGGAACACTTCGTCGGCAGCGGCCGTCATGGGACCGCCATGCGAGTGATACGGCGCGGTGATGATGCGGTCGCCCCACGTGAGCACGAGACCGCGCGTCGCGCGCACCGCCTCGTCGGTCTCCGGCCGTTCGGAATTCATGCCGCCGTACACCTGATCGGCCACCGTCGCCGTCACGTCGTAGACACCACGACGCTCGCCCATGCGCGCAGCGGCATATGACCGTGCGGCGACGGCCTGCGCCTGCAGCGCGGCCCTGTCGCGCGGATCACGCGACCCGATCTCGCCCGGCAACACGCCGCGCAGGTAGTCTTCCAGATCGACGCGATTGACGACCGCCAGTCCGCTTCCGTCAGGCAGGTATTCGATCGTCCCGCGATACCGCTTGTCGCCCCACGTGGCGGTCCCGGACAACGCGTCACGCGACACCGGCATCACCGTCGTCCGGCCGAGCAGGATGCGGATGGTCTTGTCACCGAGTCGCAGCGTGGAATGCGAGGACTCGACGAGGCTGTCCAGGCGTTCCTGTGCAGCGACGGCCGTCGCGACCGCGCTGAACGCGGCCGAGAGCACCAGCAGGCGCGTGGCGCGCTTACGCCTTCGCGACGCGGATGGCATCTGTCAGTCGCTCGAGCGTGTCGGCGACGACATCGTCACCGTGCGCCGCGCTCATGAACGCCGCCTCGAAGGCGGACGGCGCGAGATACACGCCGCGTTCTCGCGCCGCGTGGAAGAACCGATTGAAGAGCGGCACATCGCTCATCCTCGCGTCGGCAAAATTCGTGACCGGACCTGGATGGAAGAAGAAGCCCCACATCGATCCGGCATGGGACGCGTGGAAGGGTACGCCCTCGCGTTGCATGACGTCGCGCAATCCATGTACCAGCGCGCCCGTCCGGCGCTCGATGATCGCATGCAGATCACGTGTGAGCGATCGCAAGGTCGCCAGTCCGCCGGCCATCGCCAGCGGATTCCCGCTCAGCGTGCCCGCCTGATACACGGAGCCGCTCGGCGCGACCTGCTGCATGAGTTCTCGGCGACCGCCGTACGCTGCGACAGGCAAGCCACCACCGATCACCTTGCCGAACGCCGTCAGGTCCGGCGTCACGCCGAAGCGCTCGACGGCACCGCCCCACGCAATACGGAAGCCGGTCATCACTTCGTCGAACACGAGCAATGCGCCCGTTTCATCCGCAATCGCACGCAGACCGGCGAGGAACCCGGGCAGTGGCTCGATGAATCCGGCGTTGCCGATGATCGGCTCGATCAGGATCGCCGCCAGGGGCACCTGGTTCGCGACGGCACGTACGGCCTCGAGATCGTTGAATGGTGCCGTGTACGTGAGCGCCGCCAGCGCCGCCGGCACGCCGGGTGAATTCGGCAGGTTGAGCGTGGCGACACCGGAGCCGGCCTTCACGAGGAACGAATCCGCATGCCCGTGATAACAGCCGTCGAACTTGAGGATCGCATCGCGACCCGTCGCCGCACGCGCGACACGCGCAATGCTCATGGCGGCTTCCGTCCCGCTGCTGGTGAAACGCAGCATCTCGATATGCGGCATGCGCTCGACGATCAGCTCCGCGAGCTGTACCTCGAGGCCGGTCGGAATGCCGAAACTCGTGCCTCGGCGCATCACGTCATCCAGCGCGTCGAGCACCACTGGCGCCGCGTGCCCCAGCACCAGCGGTCCCCAGCTCAGCACATAGTCGATGTAGCGATTGCCATCCACATCCCAGATGTACGGGCCTTCGCCGCGCTGCACCACGAACGGTTCACCGCCGACACCGCCGAACGCCCGCACCGGTGAGTTCACACCACCGGGAAACAGCTGTCGCGCGCGCGCCATCACCGCCTGCGATTCCGTCGTTGCAATACCCGTCGCCGTCATCGTCCAAAACTCCCGATCGAGGAAGAAGCCATCAGCGGCAATGTGCGTGACGCCTGCGCGCGCGGCGAGCGCGCGGGCGGCAGCAGCACGATTCCCGTCGCCGTGGCCTCGAAATCGTAGTCATCCACTACGTCGGTGATCCGTGCGTCGACCAGCGACCCGATCGGCGCATCGGTATCCAGATGCGTGACGCCATCGATGTCGTCGGCCTGCCACGGCGCCCGCGCCACCGCCAGTTCATCCTCGCCGCCGGCGCGATCGATCAGCAGCTGCACCGTGCGCCCGATGTGTCGCTCGTAGCGCTCGGCGGTGATCGCCGACTGCAGGCGCTGCAGCATGTCGAGACGTTCATGCTTCACTTCATCGGGCACATCGTCCACCATCGCGGCAGCCGACGTGCCCTCCTGCGCGCTGTACGTGAATGCGCCGACCCGATCGAACTGCATCTCGCCAAGAAAATCGAGCAGGATCTCGAAGTCGTCATCCGTCTCGCCCGGAAAGCCGACGATGCACGTGGTGCGAATCGTCAGGTCGGGCACGGCGTCACGGAAGCGCGCGACGCGTTCCACGATGGTCCTGCGACGTTCCGGCCGACGCATGCGCGTGAGCACGGCATCGCTGCCATGCTGCACCGGCATGTCGAGGTACGGAAGGATGCGCGGGTTGTTCGCGACCACGTCGAGAAAACGCGGCGTGATGCCCGCGTTGTAGAGATAGAGATTGCGGAACCACGGAATGCCCGTTTCGCGCAGCAGTGCCTCGAGCAATTCCGGTAGCGCCGTCCCATCGCGACGATCGCGCCCGTAGTGTGCCAGATCCTGCGCGACGAGGCTGACTTCACGCGCGCCCTGCAGCTCGAGCAGCTGCGCCTCCCGAATGACATCGGCCAGCGCGAAGCTGCGATGCCTGCCGCGCATCAGCGGAATGGCACAGAAGGCACACCCGTGATCGCACCCCTCGCTCACCTTCAGGTAGCGCACGTGCGGCGCGTCGCCGCCGAAGACACGCTCGCCCGGATGCATCATCGGCGCGGCGTCGACCAGTCCGCGCTGCTGCAATTCAGGAATGAGGCGATCGACGTCGGTGGTGCCAAGAAACAGATCGACTTCCGGGATGGCGTCGGCCAGCTCGTCCTTGTGGCGCTGCACCATGCAGCCGAGTGCCACGACGGCCTGGCAGACGCCGTCCACCTTGTGGCGCGACGCCTCGAGAATGGCGTCGATCGACTCCTTCTTGGCGGCGTCGATGAACCCGCAGGTATTGACGACGATCACTTCAGCCTGCGCGAGGTCGTCGGTGTGCTCGCCCCCGTAGGCGGCCAGCTGCGCCAGGTACCGCTCCGTGTCCACGGTGTTCTTGTCACAGCCCAGCGTGATGAAGCCGATTTTCATCATGGCAACTTACCGGGCCCGGCGAGGGCCAGTAGCGGGCGGGAGCACATAGCCAATCACTTGCCTTGGGCATAGATTCACGTGCCTGAGGCAACAACCTGCCATTTTCCGGATATACATGAGCCAGCTGGGCCTCGACGAGAAGATTGCCGCACTGCGCCGCTTCACGCGTTTCTTCTCGCAGCGTCTGGGGCCGCTCGAAGCAGGTCCGGCCGGCAGTTCGTACTCCGCCACCGAGGTGCGCGTACTCAGCGAACTGGCGGTCTACGACCATCGGACGGTGACCGCGCTCAGCCGCAGCCTCGGACTGGATGCCGGCTATCTCAGCCGCGTGATCCGTCGTCTCGAGACCACGGGCGTCGTGTCGAAGTCGTCCGACTCGAGCGACAGTCGGCAGCAGCCGCTGTCGCTGACGGCCGATGGTCGTGCCGAAGTGCGCACGCTCGAGCAGATCGCGACCACGCGCTACGCGTCGCTGGTGCGCACGCTACCGCCGCACATTCATGCGCCGCTGCTCGACGCCATGGAGCGCATCGAAAGTGCGTTCGGTGCCGACGTGCCGGCGCGTGATGCCGCACCGTGGCTGCTGCGCCCGCATCGTGTCGGTGACCTGAGTGTCGTGACACAGCGGCTGATCGCATCGGCCGCCGAGGAATTCGAACTGGCCGGCGCATACGAGACCGTCATGCTCGGCGTGGCTGCTCATTTGCTCGAACGTTTCAATGCGGAGGACGACTGCGCATGGATCGCGGAGCGCGAGGGTGCGCCGGTCGGCAGTGTGGTCGTTCGGCGCGTCGGTGAAACGACGGCAGAGCTGACGCTGCTGCACGTCGAATCTCGCGCGCGCGGGATCGGCATCGGGCGCCGGTTGATCGCCGAAGCGGTCGACTTCGCGACGCGTGCAGGGTATCACACGATGGAGCTCGAACTCTTCGACGTGATGAAGACCGCGCGGCTTCTGTTGCATGCGGCGGGTTTTCGGCATGCGGGTGAGGTGCCCGACACGCGATTCGGCCGCAGTGTGCAGATGCAGACCTGGCGGCTGGTGCTGCGAGACGCGGACTAGCCTCGCGCCCGGTGCCCGGTCCCCGGCGCCGACGTACGCCCGCGCCTGCCGTCACAGAACTGTGACGCATGATCCGTACGGTACGGACGAACTCAGTCGCCCATCGGATGCACATACACTCGTCACTTCTCGTCATGGCGCGCGTCGCGCTATGTCTCGCCGTCACTGGCTGCACCAGGGCGGCGGACGCACACGTCCCGGCGGGCGCCGTCATTACGCTCGCAGGCTCCACCTCGATCCAGCCCTTTGCGGAGCGATGGGCGGAAGAGTATGCCGGCGGCCGCATCATCGTGCAGTCGGGTGGATCGACGGCTGGCATCAAGGCGGCACACGATGGCACCGCCGACATCGGCATGTCGTCGCGCGCATTGCAACCGGCCGAGACAGCGGGACTCGTAGAGACGGTCGTTGCCCGCGACGGGATCGCTGTCATCGTCCACGCCTCGAACCCGGTGCGTGCGCTCACATACGCGCAGCTGCGCGCCATCTATGGCGGGACCATCCGCAACTGGCGCCAGCTCGGCGGTCCCGACGCAGCGATCACCGTGATCACGCGCGAAGATGGCTCCGGCACCCGCGACGCGTTCGAGCAATTCGTGATGGGTGCCTCGCACGAAATCACCGCGTCGGCGCTGGTCACGGCGTATTCCGGCGGACTGCGCAAGATGGTGTCGCAGGATCCGAACGCGATCGGCTACGTGACCTTCAGTCAGCTCAACCCGCAGGTGCACGCGCTCGCGATCGACGGCGTCACGCCGACCGAGCCCTCGATCGCCAGCGGCGCATATCGACTGCAACGCCCGTTCGTGTTCCTCACCCGCGGTGCGCCACAGGGTGCAGCACAGCAGTTCATCGCATACGTCCTGTCCGACGCCGGACAGCGTATCGCGCGCGCGGAAGGCCTGGCACCGGTGACGATCCAATGATGATGATGATCGCACGGACGCGAACGTGGATGGCAACGGCACACCTGAGCGATGCCGTCATCGAGCGTTGCCTGCAGCTGGCCGCATGGTCGGCGGTGACGACGCTGGCGCTGATCACGCTGTTCATACTGCGCGAAGGCATGCCGGTCGTGTTCGATCGCGGGCCGATGGCGTTTCTTGGCGACGTCAGGTGGGCTCCGACCCGCGGGCATTTCGGCCTGCTTCCGATGATCGCCGGCACGGCCGTGGTGACCGCTGGCGCGCTGTTGATCGGCCTCCCGCTGGGCCTCGCGGGCGCCATCACGCTGGCGGAACTGGCGCCGATGAAGGCGCGCCTCGTGCTGAAGCCCATGATCGAATTGCTCGCCGGTATTCCGTCGGTCGTGTACGGCTTCATCGGCATGGAGATCCTCGTGCCGTTCATTCGTGAGCGTGGCACACTTGGCGGGCCCGGATATTCCGCCCTCGCCGCGTCGATCATCCTCGGCATCATGGTGCTGCCGACCATCATCGGCATCAGCATCGACGCGCTCGAAGCCGTGCCGAAGAGTTATCGCGACGGGTCACGGGCGCTCGGTGCCACACAGTGGCAGACGATCACCGGCGTGGTGCTGCCGGCCGCGCGCAGCGGCATCGTGGCGGCGGTGATTCTGGGGATGGGACGCGCCGTCGGCGAGACGATGGCGGTCATCATGGTGGCAGGCAATGCCGTACAGTTTCCCGGCTCGCTGCTGGCGCCGGTGCGCACGCTCACCGCCAACATCGCGCTCGAGATGAGCTATGCGACGGGCGCGCATGCGCGGGCGCTGTTTGCAACCGGCATCGTGCTCTTCATTGTCAGCCTGTCGCTCAATGCCATCGCGGGGCGCGTCAGGTCCGGCAAACGCGCGAGTTTCGCATGACCATGCCGCGCCTGCTCGCACCACGCAGTGCGCAACGCGTGGCGATGACGCTGATGTGGGCGGCGACGGCCGCAACGGTCGGCCTGTTGCTGTTCATCATCGGTTTCGTGCTGCGGCGTGGCGCGAGCACTCTCTCATGGGAATTCCTGTTCTCGAGCCCGCGTCACTCTGGCGCGCTTGGCGGAATCCTGCCGACCGTCGTGTCCACGATCTACGTCTCCGCAGCCGCCGTCCTCGTCGCGGCGCCGCTCGGTGTCGCGGCGGCGATCTATCTGGCCGAGTATACGAAGGAGAGCCGACTGACCCGTGTGATCCGCAGCGGGACGGATGCGCTGGCCGGTATTCCCAGCATCATCTTCGGCCTGTTCGGCTTCGCGTTCTTCGTCACCGCGCTCGGCATGGGTTGGTCGATTCTCTCCGGCGGCCTGACGCTCGGCCTCATGATTCTGCCGACGGTGATCCGCACGAGCGAGGAGGCGCTCCGCGCCGTACCGCGGCACTACCGTGATGTGGCGCAATCGCTTGGCGCCTCGAAGTGGCAATCGATCCGGAGCGTCGTGCTGCCCGCCGCCGCTCCCGGAGTCATGACGGGTGTCGTCCTGGGCATCGGTCGGGCCGTGAGTGAGACTGCGGCGGTGATCTTCACCGCCGGCGTCGCGCTCAAGATGCCGTTCTCGCCGTTCGACTCGGCGCGCACCATGAGCGTGCACTTCTACACGCTGACGATGGAAGGCATCAGCGACGACATGGCATACGGCACTGCGTCCGTGCTGGTGGTGACGATCCTGCTGATCAACATCGGCGCGTACACGATCATGAATCGTCTCACGCGCAAGTATCGATGACGGTGGCCGCGTCGATATCGGATCGCGTCGTGATCGACATCCGGGACGTGTCCATTCGCTACGGCGACATGGTCGTGCTGCAGCCGGTCACGCTGCAGGTGTTCGCGGGAACCATTCACGGCGTCATCGGACCCGCCGGCAGCGGCAAGACGTCACTCCTGCGGTCGATCAACAAGCTGAGCGTCGAGCTCGATGATGCGACTGTCTCGGGCCGGATCGAGATCGATGGAAACGATGTGCTCGCGCTGCGCGGCGATGCGCTGGCGGCGCTACGACGCAAGGTCGGCATCGTGTTCGCGACGCCGCAACCGCTGCCGCGCACCGTGTTCGAGAACGTCGCCTTTGCGCCGCGCATGGCTGGCGTGCGGGACGAGGGTGCACTCAGGGCGACGGTGGAGCGCGCGCTCCGGTCCGCACAGTTGTGGGACGAGGTGGCGGATCGGCTCGACCTGATGGCCTCGCAACTCTCGGGAGGACAGCAGCAGCGCCTCTGTATCGCGCGGGCGCTCGCATTGAACCCATCGGTCCTGCTGCTGGACGAACCGTGCTCGGCGCTCGACCCGATCACGACGCGCCGCATCGAGGACACGCTCGTGGCGCTGACGCCGGATGTCACCGTGCTCCTGGTCACGAACAACATCCGTCAAGCCGAGCGCATCGCGACGCGCACGAGCTTCATCCTGATGGGCGAACTGGTGGAAACGGCACCCACCAGTCGACTGTTCGCGGAACCGCGCGACTCACGAACGCGTGACTATCTCGCGGGGCGCTTCGGGTGACCGACAAGATCCAGGTGCGCGGGCTGGATCTGTTCTACGGCACGTTTCAGGGGCTCAAGCAGATCACGGTGTCGTTCCCTGCGCGGCAGATCACGGCGTTGATCGGTCCATCGGGTTGCGGTAAGTCGACACTGCTGCGCTGCCTGAATCGGATGAACGACCTGGTGGCCGGCGTGAAGATCACCGGCACCGTGATGCTCGACGATGCCGACATTTACGCACCCGGCACGGATGTGGAGTCGCTCAGGCGACGCGTGGGCATGGTGTTCCAGCGACCGAATCCGTTCCCGCTGTCCGTCTTCGACAACGTGGCGTATGGACCGCGACTGCACGGGGAGCGCAATCCGGTGACACTGCGTGCGATCGTGAACGACAGTCTGCAAGCGGTCGGGCTGCTCGGCGTCGAGGGCGTGGGTCTCGGCCAGCCAGCCTTGAGCCTGTCGGGTGAGCAGCAGCAGCGGCTTTGCATTGCCCGTGCACTCGCGACCGCTCCGGACGTGCTGCTGATGGACGAGCCATGCAGCGCGCTGGATCCGATCGCGACTGCGGGGATCGAGGCACTGATGCAGACGCTGGTCGCGCGCTACACGATCGTGATCGTGACGCACAACATGGCGCAGGCGATGCGCGCGTCGCATCGCACGGGATTCATGCTGCTGGGCGAGCTGGTCGAGATCGGTGCCACCGAACGGATATTCGCCTCGGCATCCGACGAACGAACGCGTGACTATCTCGCCGGGACGTTCGGTTGAGCACTCCTGCGTTCGCAGCGATGCGCGTGGACGCTGAACGCAATTTGGGATGTCAGCAGCGGCATTATCCGATCGTCGGCCGCAGCACTCCCCACGCACCCAGCTGCTCCGTCGTCACGTTGCCGCCACAGAGAATCGTCCCGATACGTTCACCGTAGGTGCCATGCGGCGCGCTGAGCAGCGCCGCAATGCCGACCGCGCCCGCTGGCTCGACAATCAGGCCCGCATGTGCGATGAGCCCTCGTATCGCGGCCACGATGGCATCATCGGCCACGGCCACGAGATCATCGGCCAGGCTGCGGAGATCGTCGACCGCGTCCTTCACCGGCACGCGAACCGCAATGCCATCAGCGATCGTCCTGACGGGCGCGGTCAGGTCCACCTGGATCCCCGTCAGCGCACGCATCATGCTGGGTGCGCCGTCCGCCACGACGCCGACGATTCGGGTCGCGGGCGACACGGCCTTCATCCACGTTGCGACGCCGGCCAGCAGCGCTCCATTGCCGAGCGGTACGAGCAGTGTGTCGAGCTGCACGGCGTTGCCCAGTTCGACGGCGATGGTGCCGGCACCTTCCGTGATCGCGAGCGCCTGACCGTCCTCGACGAACTCGATGCCGCGCGACTTCGCAAACGCGCGCGCTGCATCCTTCGCCGCATCGAAATCGGTGCCGTCCTGGATGACCGTCGCGCCGAGTGCGCGCATGCGCGCCAGCTTGAGCGGACTGGCATTGAGGGAGGCGAAGATGGTGCATTCCTCGCCGGCCGCACGTGCGGACCACGCGAGCGCCTGGCCGAAGTTCCCGGCGGACGCGGCACACACCGGTCCGCGCGCCACACGTTCGCGCATGAACCAGTCACCGCCACGGCCCTTGAACGATCGCAGCGGCCCGATCGACTCCACCTTGGCACTCACGCGTGCACCGAGCCACGCATCGAGATCGTCGTGCTGCACGATCGGTGTATTCAGGAACACCGCGCTGATGCCTTGCGCCGCGCGCGCGATGCCGCCAACCGTCACGCGCCGCGACTCGACGAGTGTCATCGGAAGTTGCCGAACAGCAGCTCGACGCCGAAGTCTTCCTTCCGCAGCATGGCGATGGCGTCCTGCAGGTCATCGCGTGACGGTGACGTGACGCGCACCTGTTCACCCTGGATGGCGGCCTGCACCTTCTTGAACTTCGCGGCCTTGATCGCGGCGGCGACTTTCTTCGCCGTGTCGCTGTCGAGGCTCATCTTCAACCCGATCGTGCGCATGAGCGTGTCGCCACCCATCGGTTTCACATCGCCGACGTCGAGGTTCTTCACCGGCACGCCGCGCTTGATGAGCTTCGACTGGAGCATGTCGAACAGCGCTTCCATGCGCATGTCGCTGTCCGTCTTCAGCTCCACCTTCGATTCGGCGCGCTTGAAGTTGATCTCGACCAGCGCGCCCTTGAAATCATAGCGCTGTGCGGCCTCCTTCTGCGCCTGATTGACGGCGTTGTCCACTTCCTGCAGGTCGACGCTGGTGGTGACGTCGAACGAGTTGCTATCAGCCACGAGAAAAGCCCTCAGACATGGTTCGCGCGCAGCATCCTGAGCTGCGAATTCCGAAAGTTATCTCCGTGGGGGACGGGAGCGGACGGAGCGGACTGAGGGTGCGCGTCGTCGGGCCCCTTAATATTCGCGACCTCCAGCCGCATTTGGGGGTGGAGAGGGCACGGAGGCCGGGGAGTGCGTGGGTTGCAGCGATCCGGGCACCGCGCACCATCGCTGATATTTTCTGGAACTGCAGTTCACAAAAAAATCAGCGATGCCTCGCGCGGCGATGAACGCTGCAACTGGCGCACTCAGTGATCTCCGTGCGCTCACCCCCAAAAGCCTTTCGCGAAGACAGAAGGTGAGGAACGCCCGCACTCCCCGGCCTCCCCGCCCTATCCGTCCAAGAAGTCAGCGGTGCCTCGAACGACACGGAGCGTTGCACGCGACAAATCTCAGTTTGCTCCAGTCCCAAACACACAACGAGTCTTCAAGATACGTAGAAGCTCTCGAGCGCCGTCGAATTGCTGACGTGCCTGAGACGGCTGAGTGCTTTTTCCTTGATCTGTCGGACGCGCTCGCGCGTGATGCCGAGCCGGAGGCCGATCTCCTCGAGCGTGAGCGGTTCGTGCGCGTCGAGGCCGAAGTACATGCGCAGGATCCGCGCTTCACGCTCCTTGAGGCGATGCAGCGCGCCGTCGACGGTTTCGGTCATCGCCTTCTCGAACATCTCCTCCTCGGGCGATGCGTGTTCGGTGTCGGCGAGGTAGTCGCTGAGCCGGTTGTCCTCGCCTGGCGTGACGGGGGAATCGAGCGACACATGGCCCTGCGCGATGCCCATCGTGAGTGACACCTCGTCGAGCGGGATTGACATGTCCTTCGCGATCTCGTCGTGCGTCGCCTCGCGACCGAGTTCCTGCACCATTGCGCTGGCACGCTTGCCGATGCGATGCAGCGTGCCGGCGCGATTGAGCGGCACGCGCACGATACGACTCTGTTCCGCGAGTGCCTGCAGGATCGCCTGCCGAATCCACCACACGGCGTAGGAGATGAACTTGATCTCCTTGGTCTCATCGAATTTCTGCGCGGCCCGAATGAGGCCGAGATTGCCTTCGTTGATCAGGTCGGAGAGCGAGACACCCTGATTCTGGTACTTCTTCGCTACCGACACGACGAAGCGGAGATTCGAGCGGACGAGGGTGTCGAGGGATTCGCGATCGCCGGTGCGGATGGCGCGGGCCAGTTCTGCTTCACGCTCACGCGTGATGAGCGGATACCGGCTGATGTCCTTCAGGTACTGGTCCAGTGATCCTTCATCCGAGGCAAGCTTGGCCCGACGCGACACCGGCATTCGACGAACTCCTTCCAGCAGCAGGGAGACGCACCGCGATGCAGGAAGCTGCACACAGGTACGGGTCGATCACAACGTCAGACGGAACTGCGCCCCTCATTTCACGTCATCGCACCCATTCGCCGATGCGGTGCCACCGCACGCGCGAAAGCCACGAGCCGGGCGCCACCGAGTCGGGGACGATGCTGTAGTATACGAGCAGTGGGTGGCCGAGCAGGAGTGAGTCGGAGACGAAGCCCCAGTAACGACTGTCGGACGAATTGTCACGATTGTCACCGAGCACGAAGTAGCTGTGTGACGGCACCACCAGCGGACCCCAGGTGTTCCGCGTCGGATGTGCACCGGGCGAGGCATGCGCGGCTGGCAGCAGCGCGCGGCGGAGCCAGTCGAACTCCATCGCCATCGGTTCGGCGACGCCCGGCATGCGGCGCGTGAACACTTCATGCTGCGTGATGCCGTTCACCTGCAACTGGCCCTGACGCATCGCGATGGTGTCGCCCGGCAGTCCGACGAGACGTTTCACGAACGGCTTGGCGTGATCGAGCGGCCACTTGAAGACGATCACTTCACCACGCTGCGGGACACGCATGGGTGGCAGGCGCTTGGCGCTCAGCGGCACCTCCGCGCCATACGCCAGCTTGTTCACGAACAGGATGTCCCCGACGAGCAGCGTGCCTTCCATGCTGCCGCTCGGAATGCGAAAGATGTCGATGAGGAAGGTGCGGACCACGAGGATTACCAGCACCGTCACGCTGAACGACTTCGCCCATTCCCACGCCCAGGCCAGGCCTCGGCGGTTCACCTTGCGCAAGGCGTCGCGACGCTCCGTCTCGGAGATCGCGCGTGGCGGTGCCTGACTTGGACTTGGCAGATCCATGACGGCCAGCGGAACAGAGGTCCAGCAGATGGTGACGATGTCCGGACGGCGCGACCTGCTCGCGCTTTCGCCCATCCACCACAGAAGCAACCGTGACCGGGCACGCCACGCAAGCCGTGAAAACCGTACCCCGTCCCTTCCTTGACGATCATAGCCACCGGAGTGGTCACATCACCAATCAGGGCATCGCACTCGGGCGCGAATTCCTGCAGGGCCCCTCAGTAATTGTCGATCTGTGCGCGCTGCAGCCGGCCGGAATAGTCGACGTAGCCGACCTTCGTCTCCGAGTAGAAGTCGTACACCTCCCACCCGCCTTCACGGTGCCCGTTGCCGGTCTGCTTGACGCCGCCGAACGGCATGTGCGCCTCGGCCCCGATCGTGGGTGCGTTGACGTACGTGATGCCGTTGTCCAGTTCATTGAGCGCGCGGAAGGCCAGATTCACGTTGCTCGTATACAGCGACGACGACAGGCCGTACTTGACGCCATTGTTGACGCGGAACGCTTCGTCGGCGTCGCTGACCCTGATCACGCTCAGCACCGGCCCGAAAATTTCTTCCTGCTCCAGACGATCGCCCTGCTTCACGCCGGCGAATATTGTCGGCTGGAAGAACCAGCCCTTGTCGAGATCACCGCCGGTGGCGCGCGCGCCGCCGGTCGACAGGCTGTTCCCCGCCGCGCGCCCGATGTCGACGTATCTCTCGACGTTCGCGAGCGACTCGGCGTGAATCACCGGGCCGACATCGATGCCGGCCTGGCGGCCATCACCGAGCCGCAGCTTCGAGGCCGCCGCCACGAGGCGATCGAGGAATCGATCGTGGATGCCATCCTGCAGGATCAGGCGCGATGTCGCCGTGCACCGCTGCCCCGTGGTGCCGAACGCGCCCCACAACACGCCTTCCAGCGCGAGGTCCAGATTCGCGTCGTCGAGCACGATCTGCGCATTCTTGCCGCCCATCTCGAGTGACAACCGCTTGTGCATGCGGCCGCACGTCTCACCGATGATCGAACCGGTGGCCGTCGAACCGGTGAACGAGATCACGGGCACGTCGGGATGCGAGACCAGCGCGGCACCGACTTCCTCACCGAGTCCGTGCACGAGTTGCACCGCTTCCGGATGCACACCGGCTTCGAGCAGGATCTCCACCAGCACGGCCACCGTGTGCGGCACATCCTCAGCGGGCTTGAAGACGACCGAGTTGCCGCAGAGCAGTGCGGGAAAACTCTTCCAGGTGGGGATGGCCAGCGGAAAGTTGAATGGTGTGACGAGGCCGCAGACACCGATCGGGCGGCGGAAACTCATCGCCCACTTGTTGTTCAACTCACTGGGCACCGTCTTGCCGAACAGCTGGCGGCCCATCGTGCCGGCATAATACGCGGTATCGATGCCTTCCTGGACGTCGCCACGTGTCTCGGCGAGCGGCTTGCCCATCTCGCGTGTCATCAGGTCCGCCAGCTCTTCCTTGCGCGCGGTGAGGATGTCGCCGACGCGACGCAACACGTCGCCACGCGCCGGTGCCGGCACTGCCTTCCACGCCGCAAAGCCTTTCGCCGCACTCGCGACCGCCCGGTTCACATCGTCGGCCGACGACCGGGGGAAACGTCCGATGAGGTCCGATGTATCGGCCGGATTGCGATTCTCGAACCAGGCGCCGGACGACGAGGCGACCCACTGGCCCGCGATGTAGTTCTGGAAGTCGGTCATTTCACGAACAGGAGAGGGACGCGCGGGAGCGAGTCGAAGCGCGGGAACCCCAAAATCTAGTTCCTGTGCGCGTGGCTTGGCGTCGAGCCTGGCGAGAGATCGCGAACTGCTGTGGGAGGATAGGTCGGGGAGGTCGGGGAGTGCGTCGTTCGCGCGGATTCTCGCGTAACGGACGATTCACAACTGCCTTGGATGAAGAGCGCACGGAGCGCACCGAGTGCTCCATGTGCGAATCTCCGCGTATCGCGCACGGATGGCAATATTTTGGTGAACTGCAATTCCATAAAAATGCGATGGTCCGCGTTGCGCGGAAGCCGGCCAATGACGCACTCCCCGGCCTCCGTGGCCTCTCCATCAAAAAAGCGGCTGGAGCTTCCGAATGTCCGGGAATTTTAGGACGCTGAACTCAGCCGACGGTGCGCAGGAGCTTGGAGGTCAGCCAGCGAAGCTGCACCCGTTGCGACGCGTGGGCATCGAAGTTGTCTGGCGAGAGCCACTGCTCGAACGCCGCCCGGATCGCAGGCCAGTCATCATCGGTGATCGCGTACCACGCGGTGTCGCGATTGCGACCCTTGTAGACGAGCGCCTTGCGGAACACCCCTTCGAACGAGAAACCGAGGCGCTGGGCTGCGGCGCGGGAGGGCGCGTTCAGCGCATCACACTTCCACTCATACCGACGGTATCCGAGCTCGAACACGTTCCGCATCATCAGGTACATCGCTTCGGTCGCGACCGGCGTGCGCTGCAGCACCGGCGAGAAGTTGATGTGCCCGACTTCGATCGACCCCTGCGCCGGCGCGATGCGCATGTAGCTGGCGACACCCACCGCACGCTGGGTGCTGGCATCGATGATCGCGAAACAGAGCGGATCGTCACCGACGAACGCGCCGGCCATATACTCGAGATAGGCCTCACGCGTCTTCGGCGGATCGGAAAAGAGATACGTCCAGTTGCTCCCGTCCCCGAGCTCGTTGGCCTCGTACAACGCGTCGCCATGGGCGGCGAGATCCAGCGGCACGAGCGTGCAGCGTGTCCCGTGCATCGTCGCGCGCGGTGGTGGCACGGGTGCCTTCCAGTTCAGCACCGCATCGCCGATCGGTTGCCCGAAACTGTTGACGCGCGACATCAGGTGGCCGCCATGCCGGCGCGCACCAGTCCATAGCGCTCGATTTTCTTGTACAGGTTCGACCGTGGCATGTCGAGCGCACGCGCCGTCTCGCTCACGTTCCAGTCATGCTCGCGCAGCTTCACACGCAGGAACGCCTCTTCGGCGGCAAGCTTGAAGTCCTCGAAGCTCCGGCACTGCATCAGGGCACCGAGTCCGGCGGTGTCGGCGCTCGGCCGGCCGACGAGGCGGTGCACGTCCGCGACCGTGATGCCATCGCCACCGGCGAGAATCAGCAATCGCTCGACGGTGTTGCGCAGTTCGCGCACGTTGCCGCTCCACTCCAGCTCCGTCAGCGCGTGCACTGCATCCTGTGCGAACCGGCGCGGTGCGATGCCATCGCGTTGTGCCATCTGCCGCACGAAGAACGCGATCAGCAGTGGAATGTCCTCGCGGCGCTCTCGCAGTGGCGGCACACTGATCGGCACGACGTTGAGGCGATAGAACAGGTCTTCCCGGAATCGCCCTTCCGCGATCTCGTGCTCGAGTTCCTTGTTGGTGGCGGCGAGCACACGCACGTCCACCTGCACCGGCTTCGAGCCGCCGATGCGCGTCACGACACCGTCCTGCAGCACGCGCAGCACCTTGGCCTGCGCGGCGAGTGACATGTCGCCGATCTCGTCGAGGAAGAGCGTGCCGCCGTCGGCCTGTTCGAACTTGCCCGGCCGGTCGGCGATGGCACCGGTGAACGACCCGCGCATGTGCCCGAACAATTCGCTCTCGATCAATTCACCGGGAATCGCGGCGCAGTTGACTTCGATGAACGGCTTCTTGGCGCGCGCCGATCCGCGGTGCACGGCGCGTGCGACGAGTTCCTTGCCGGTGCCGTTCTCGCCCGTGATGAGCACCCGCGCCGGTGTGGCTGCGACCTTGTCGATGCGTTCCATGAGCGACAGGATCGCGTGGCTCTGCCCGACGATCTCGCGACGCGCGTCGAGCTGCTCGAGCAGTGTCGCGTTCTCCTCCTCGAGGTCGAGGTGTCGGAGCGCGTTGCGCAGCAGCACCAGGATGCGATCGGTGTCCAGTGGCTTCTCCATCACGTCGTACGCGCCGGCCTGCGTCGCTTCGACAGCGGTGGCAAGTGTGGCGTGGCCACTGATCATGACGACGAGCGCCCGCGAGTCCTTCGCGCGCAGCGCCCGCAGCACGTCGAGACCATCCATGCCCGCCATCTTCACATCGCTGAAGACGAGGTGCGGACGAAACTTGTCGTATTCGGCCAGACCATCGGCACCGTTCGAGACGGTGCGCACTTCGTAGCCCTCGTATTCGAGGAGCTGTCCGAGGGCTGATCGGATCGGTGCTTCGTCATCGATGACGAGGATGCGACGGTTCACGGGGCGGCACGGTAGAGCGTGACTTTGCCCTGCGCGACGCGGATGTCACCGACGCCGGCGGGCAGGCGGACCTGCAACGCGCTGACCTCCACGCCAGGGGTCGTCGGCTTGCGCTTCAATGCCTTCACCAGTCGCGGCACGACGGCACTCGGCACAGCGAAATCACCGACCTTGACGCGGGTCAGCCTGAATTGCGCTACACCAGGAACACCGGTCGGTTCGAGCGTTCCGCCGAGGGTGAGCCGTTCACGGTCGCCGACCATCGCCGCTAGCGGCCCGAGAACGGCGCGGCCACCGACATCGCCGAGGCGCACCGACGCCCGCACCTGGAATTCACTGCCTTCCGCACGCACCTGCACGCTGTCGGCGCTTGCCGGCAACTGTGCAGCAAGCGAATCGAGCAGCGCTCCCGCGAACTCGCCCGCCGTCATCACAACGTAGGCCGGGCCCTTCGGTCTGGTCAGACGGGCCAGCGATTGGCGACCGCGTTCGGCCGCCGGAAAGGAGAGCGCTGTCCATCCCGTGTCGGTCTTCGCCCTCATCACCGAATCCGCCTTCGCCACGGGCGCATCGCCTGCGCCGCCGAGCGCGCCGCGCAGCTTCGGCAGCCACAGATCGCGTGTGTAGAAGGCCGCCACACCAGCCACGGCAAGAACGATGAGTGTGAACAGGCGTCGCAGAAGGCCAAACACGTCGAACGGCTCCGGGAAGGAAGGGGAAGCGGCGCGCCCGCGGTTGCTCGCCTTGCGGCAAGGTTAGTCGCGCGGACGGCGGAGAGGAGCGCCCGCCGCGTTCAAGTACCCCGAAGGCACGACGACACTACTCGTCAGTGCTGTCCGCCCGCCCGCGGGTTCGTGACGGACGCGTGCCGGCGTCCGTCACGGGCGCTGCTGGCTGGGCAATCCACATCATCGCCGCGAGTGACAGAGCATGACGCGCAAATCCATCGCGGTGGTCGAGGACAACGCCGACAATCGGCTCCTCGTACAGGCGCTGCTCGAGGACTGGTACGACCTGACCGAGTACGCGACGGGGATCGAGGCGCTGGCAGGTTTGCGCGGGTCCACACCAGATCTGGTGCTGCTCGACATCTCGTTGCCCGAGATGGACGGGATCGAGGTCGCGCGTGCGATCCGAGCGGACGAGCGGCTGAGGCACCTGCCGCTGGTGGCGCTGACGGCGCACGCGATGAGCGGTGACCGTGAGCGATTCCTGCAGTCGGGCTTCGACGCGTACGTGGCCAAGCCCATCATCGACGAGCAGGAACTGCTGGCCACCATCGCCGGTCTGCTCGATCAGGCCGAGCCGGCGAGGTAGCGGGCGAGTGCCGCGTCGATTCCGGCCAGCAGTTCGGCGGTGACGAACGGCTTCTGCACGAAGATCGGCGCATTGGTGCCGACCGCTGCCGGTTCGAGCGACTCGGAGGTGTATCCGCTGGCCAGTACGACGGGCACGTTCTTGCCGCGTCCTCGCAAGTCGGCCAGTACCTCCGTGCCACTGAGTCGTGGCATCGTGACATCGAGCACAATCGCCGCGATGCTCGCTTCATGTTCAGCGAACAGTCGCAACCCTTCGTCACCATCCTCGGCACAGATCACGTCGTAGCCGCTGCGTGTGAGCATGCGTTGCAGCACTTCGCGAACGCTGGCTTCGTCATCGACCACCAGGATGGTGCCGGTGCGCCCAATGCTCGCGACCGATCGCGGTGTGCGACTCGAGGGCTCGCGCGATTCCGCAACCGGAAAGAGGACGCGGAATGTCGTTCCCTCACCAGGATGGCTGGCCACGCGCAGTGCCCCGCGGTGCCCCCGCACGATGCCGAGTGTCGCGGCGAGGCCCAGTCCGCGCCCGGTGAACTTCGTGGTGAAGAATGGATCGAAAATTCGCGCCAGCGTCTCGACGTTCATGCCGACGCCGGTGTCACTCACTTCCACGAACACGAACTCCCCCGGATGCACACCATCGGCCGCAAGGCACTCGGCCAGATACCCGCCATCTGCGAGCATGATGCCGGTTCGCAGCACGATGTCACCGCTGCGATCCTCGAGCGCATCCGAGGCGTTGGTGAGCAGGTTCATGATCACCTGTCGCACCTGCGTGGCGTCGGCCGCGATGTGCGGCAACCCGTCGTGCAGTTCGAGTGAGAGCGCCGCTCGCTTCGAGATCGCGGACTGCAGCAGCGACGATGTTTCGCGCACCGCAGCCGAGATGTCCAGTGGCTGGACGTTGAACCGACCCTTCCCTGCGTACGCGAGCAACTGCGTGGTGAGTTCCGCCGCGCGCTTCGCAGCCATCTCGATATCGCCGAGCAATTCCTCGGTCGGCGTGCCCTTCTCTGCTTCCTCACGCGCGATACTGGCGTTGCCGAGAATGCCCACCAGCAGATTGTTGAAATCGTGCGCGATCCCGCCGGCGAGCACGCCGAGGCTCTCGAGTTTCTGCGCGTGCTGCATCTGCGCTTCGAGGCGGCGACGGTCCTCGGCGGCGGCTTTCTGCGCGGAGATGTCTTCGACGGTACCGACGAACCCGGTGACCGCCGCGCCGTCGCGGTGTGCCGCGGTGCGTTCACACACCCAGCGCACCTCGCCATCGGGGCGCAGCACGCGGTACTCCATGCTCAATTCACCGCCGACGCGCACCGCCTTCTGCCATGCGAGGTGCACGCGCACCCGATCATCGGGATGCGCGGCGTCGAGGAATCCCCGGCCGAGCAGTGTGCGGACCGGCGCCCCCCACAAGTCGATCATGCGCGGCGTGACGAATGTGCAATCGCCCCTGGCATCCGTGAGAAAAATTCCCAGCGGCGATGCCATGGCGAGCGTGCGAAACCGGTCCTCGGATGTCCGCAAGGCGAGTTCGGCCTGCTTGCGTTCGGCGATGTTCGTGTGGGTACCGACCATGCGCACCGGACGGCCGTGATTGTCTCGTTCCACGACCGTGCCCCGCGTCAGCACCCAGCACCAGCTGTTCTCGGCCGTGCGAAGTCGCACCTCAATGGCGTACTTGTCGGTCCGGCCATCGAAGTGGTCGCGCAGCGCCTGTTCGCAGGCCGCCAGGTCCTGCGGGTGCAGCAGGTCGAGGAACGTGTCGATATGCGGTGGCAACGCGTGCTCCGTGAATCCGAGCATCGTGTACCAGCGCGGAGCGAAGTAGCAATAGCCGGTCGGTACGTGCCAGTCCCACAGGCCGTCCCAGACGGCGCTGAGTGCGAGACGGAGCCGCTCCTCGCGCGCGCGAAGCGCGACTTCCTGACCCTTCCGTGAGGTGACGTCTCGTTCGACCGCGACCCACTGCGTGTAGCTGCCCGCCGGTCCGTCGACGGGGACGATGTCGACATCGAGCCAGAGCGGCTCGCCCTGTTTCGTGTAGTTGAGCAGTTCCTCACGGACGCGCTGACGATCACGCAGCGCGAGGTCGATGCGTTCGGCTGCTCCGCGATCCGTATCCGGTCCACGCAGCAACGCGGCCGAGCGACCGATGACCTCATCGCGACGATATCCGGTCGTGCGTTCGAAGGATTCGTTCACGTAGACGATGCGCGCCGCCGACGGATCGGTGGATGTGCCGGCGGTGATCAGCACCACGTCTTCGACATGTTCGAGCGCGCGCTGCAGGACATCCGAGTCCAGTTCACCCGGGCTGAGTGGCCGGGTGCGGCCGGGCCAGGGCCTGACGCGGAGTACGATGGTCGGAGCGTGGGTGCCGGCGTCTTCGGCCGACATTTGCGTGAGCGAGAGATGCACCGTGAGCGAGTCGAGCGTGCGATGTCGCACCACGGCTGGCCCTTGCCACTGCGTTGCACCGAGCAGGGAGAGATGCCGCGGTGCATCGACATCGGCTGGAGTCGGGTCGAGAAGCGAGATGAGCGATCGACCGAGCGCATCATCGGGGAGCCAGCCGAGCACGGATTCCGCGGCGGCGGTCCAGTGGATGATTGTGCCGTCGCGCGTCGTGACGATGACGGCGTCGCCGAGCGCGACGAGTGTGTCGACGATGCGTGTGAGGATCGGCGAGAGCGACGGCGGCGCCGAACGTGAAGCGTCTCCAGTACGCGAGTCAGCTTCCGCCAATCCATGGGAATTGGTCGCCAGATGTCGTGGCGTGATGGCGGTGGAATCGGGCATGCCGTCGAGTCGGTGCCGGTGCGCGCGAACGGTTATGTCGAGGGGCGGCGCGCAGGGAGTTGAAGCGAAGATAACGGTGGAGAGCACGGTTGTGCCCGGTTCCCGGCGGTCAGGTGGGGCTTCCGGCGGTCGCACGGCCGGGAACGAGCGGGCCGGTCCGGCGGTAGCGCAGCGCTTCAGCGATCGCGCTCGGTCCGACGACATCGCTGGCCGCGAGATCAGCGATGGTGCGCGCGACGCGAAGGGTGCGGTGCCACGCCCTGGCTGAGAGGCCGAGTTGCTGGCTGGCGTCGCGGAGGAGCCCGAGGGCGTCGGGCCGGAACGCGCCGGCCGCAATGAGGCGGCGTGGGGCGACGGACGCATTGAGCGCAGCGCTCCGCGCGAGTTGACGTTCGCGCGCGGCACGGACCTGTACGCGCAGTGCGAGCGACTCGGGTGGTCGCGGCGCGGCGTCAAGGTCGGCGAGCGGTACGGCACCAACGGGAACGTGCAGATCGATGCGATCGGCAAGTGGCCCGGAGAGTCGGCGACGGTACCGCGCGAGCGCGCGCTCGTCGCAGTGACAGGTGATCGACGCGTGACCGGCGTAGCCGCACGGGCACGGGTTCATCGCAACAACGAGCAGGACATCGGAGGGGAAACGGATGCACCCAGCGACACGGGCGATCGAGACCGTCCGATCCTCGAGTGGCTGGCGGAGCGCTTCGAGTGCCGTGGGATTGAGTTCCGGAAGTTCATCGAGGAAAAGCACGCCGGCGTGAGCGAGGCTCACTTCGCCCGGTCGAGGACCGGTGCCGCCGCCGATGAGTCCAGCGGTGCTGATGGTGTGGTGCGGCGCGCGAAACGGTGCGAGGCGCGCGTGGAGTTGTGCATCGGTGAGCGTACCGGCGATCGAGTGCACGGCGACGACGTCGAGCAGTTGATCACTGGTGAGCGGCGGCAGGATGCCGGGCAATCGGCGCGCGAGCATCGTCTTGCCGGTACCGGGCGGGCCGGTCATGGCGACGTTGTGGCCTCCGGCGGCAGCGATGAGCAGTGCGCGCTTTGCCGCGGGTTGCCCGACGACGTCGGCGAAGTCAGGAACATCCGCTTCCACTTCAGGACCGATGGCAGCCGGTTCGGCGAGCGGCAGGGAGCCACGCTGCAGCTGCGCGACGAGGTCGCGGAGCGACGCGGCCGTGGAGACGCGCACATCCGGCACGAGACGCGCTTCGGTGACATTGTCTGGCGGCAACAGCAGCGTGGGCCGATCGGCCGATCGGCTGACGAGTCGCGCGACCGACAGCGCGCCGCGCACCGGTCGGAGCGAGCCGTCGAGTCCCAGCTCACCGATCGTGACGAGATGTGACACGGCATCGGCGCGTAGCTGGCCGGTCGCGACCAGAAACCCGAGGGCGATCGGCAGGTCGTAGCCATTGCCGGACTTCCGGACGTCAGCGGGTGCGAGCGCGGCGAGGACACGCACGGACGGAATGCGGAATCCGCATTCACGCAGCGCGGCGACGACGCGTTCCTTGGATTCCCTGACGACGCTGTCGGCCAGTCCGACGATGGTCCACATCGGGAGGCCTTGCGACACGTTGACCTCCACCGTGACGGGGGAGGCGTCGATGCCAAGGATGGCGGCGGAGCGGAGCGAGGCGAGCACCGGGCCAACATGCAGCGCGTGCGGCGCCCTGTGGTACCCGGATCGCTGCATGCCGGCGCGGATTCACGCCGTCCGCAATGTCAGCGCACGTGCAGCTCGACGCGCCCTTTCGTAACGTAACGCGACGAACATCGGTTCACGACTTCACCATCAGGTTGAAACGGTCCGTGAGACCGTACTCCTTGTCGTAGATCACCAGCAGCTCGAAGAACCAGGTGATCGCCAGGGGGCCGAGCAGCACCCCGATCAACCCGACGTACTCGATGCCCGCGAATGCACCGAGCAGCGTCGTCAGCGGATGCAGGTTGCCGACGCGCTTTGAGACCATCGGTCGCATGACGTTGTCGATGTTGGACACGACCACACCACCGAAGATGCTCAGCCCGATCGCCTGGCCCACATTGCCCGTCGCGAACAGCACGATCGCGGCCGGTACCCACACCAGCGCCGAGCCGACCAGCGGCAGCACCGACGCGATCGCCGTCACGGTGCCCCAGACGATCGCGTTCGGCAGGCCGAGCACCGCGAATGCCGCGCCGACCAGCACACCCTGCACGACCGCCACCACCACGACACCCAGGACAGTCGCCATCGTCACTTCGTAGAACTTGTTGCGCAGATCTTCGCTGTCCTCGTCGGTGAACGGCAGATACCGCTTCACGCGCGGCCAGACTTCTTCCGCCGCGAGCAGGAGGTAGTACAGTCCGAGCAGTGCGATCACGAGGTTGAGTGTGCCGCGCGCCGCGCCGCCGACCGCACCGAGTACCCGCGATGACACCCAACTGCCGATGCTGCCGCTGGCGCGCGCCACTTGCTCGCCGACATTGATGGGTCCGAACCGCAGATGCTGCACGCGTTGCACCAGCGGCCCCGTGTCGAGCCCACGGATCGCGGTCGGAATTTCATCGATGAGCACGCTCAAGAGCGCACCACCAGGAATCAGGATCACGAGGAGCACGACCAGCAACATCAGGGTCGCCGCCAGCGACCGCGGCACATGCTTGCGCATCAACCAGCGAAAGCCCGGAATCGTGACGACGTAGAACACCGCCGCACCGAGAATGCCGGGCGCAAACGGAATCATCGCCCACACGATGCTGAAGCCAAGGACGATCAGGATCGCGGCTGCGCGAAACTTGCCCGTCGGCCTTGGAACGTTCAGCTCAGCGGCGTCAGCCGACAGGATCGGAGCGGGCGCGACCGGCGGTTTGTCATTTATGATCATGCGTGAAGAGATAATCCCTCTCACAATACGTTGAACAGCGTGCGGCATCTGTATTGTGTACGTCATCGCCGCACTCGTTGCGGCGCATTGCGCAACGCATCGGAGCCGCTGTGACCCTGACGAGCACCAATCCGCACGGCGGCGAGATCATCGCTCGCTACACTGCGCACTCGAGCATCGAAATCGATCGGCGGCTGTCGAATGCGGAGGCCGCGCAGAAACTGTGGCGTCGCACAGCGGTGTCAGAACGCGCGGCACATGTGCGCCGCATCGCTGCGGCACTGCGCCAACATGCAGACGAACTGGCCACCACCGCCACACTCGAGATGGGCAAGCCCATCACGGCTGCCCGTGCCGAAGTCGAGAAGTGTGCACGCTGCTGCGAATGGTACGCGGATCAGGCGCATCACATCGCAGCACAGTCGGGCCCGACAGAAGGTGACGAGATTCGCCTCGAGCCACTGGGGGTGCTGCTCGCGATCATGCCGTGGAATTTTCCGTACTGGCAGGTCGTGCGTGTCGTCACACCCGCCCTGCTGCTCGGCAACACGGTCGTGCTGAAACATGCGGAGAACGTGTCCGGCTGTGCGCTGGCACTGGAGCAGGCGGTGACCGCGGCGGGCGGTTCGTCGGGCCTGTTCGAAGTGCTGCTGATCACGCGTGACCTGGCGTCGGCGCTGATCGCCGACGCGCGCATCGCGGCGGTCACGATCACCGGCAGCGAACGCGCGGGAATCGCCGTCGCCACGGCCGCCGGCGCGGTGCTCAAGCCGGTCGTGCTCGAACTCGGCGGGAGCGATCCGTTTCTCGTATGGCACGACGTGGACATTCCCGTCGTGGCGAAAGCCGCGGCCCTTGCACGCTGCGTGAATGGAGGCCAGTCATGTATCGCGGCGAAGCGTTTTCTCGTGCATGACGCGATCCATGATCGGTTTCTCGCCGCGTTCATCGCCGCGATGCAAACGCTCAAGGTCAGCGATCCGCGCGCGACCGACACCGACATCGGTCCGCTGGTGTCGGTCGCTGCGCGCGACACGCTGCACACGCAGGTCACCGAGACGCTGGCAGCCGGCGCCACGCTGCAGCTTGGCGGAGTCAATCCGGGCAGCGTGACGGCGTGGTATCCCCCGACGATCGTGACGGACATTCCGGACGGATCGACGATGGCGGTCGAGGAACTGTTCGGACCTGTCGCCGGCGTGTGGCGCGTCTCCGATCTCGACGATGCCATCATGCGTGCGAACAGCACACGATTCGGTCTCGGTGCGAGCGTGTGGACCAACGATCGTGAGGTGGCGCACCGCTGCGCCGCCGAATTCGACACCGGCAGCGTGATGATCAATCAGCCGGTGGTGTCGGACCCTGCCCTGCCCTTCGGCGGCGTGAAGGCGAGCGGACATGGCCGCGAACTTGGCGTCGCCGGTCTTGCGGCGTTCGCGAACATCAAGACGGTGCGTGGCTTGCTGCGCTGATCGTCAGTTTCCACCCAGCCAGCGCCACCACCATTGACCACGTTCGGCCTCGTCGTGCAGCTCATCGAGCGCCGCGTGCCACGCGGTTCGCATCTCCGCGGCGTCGCCGTACCGAGTCTCCGCGTGCGGTGACAGCGCGCGCTGCAGGAACGGGATCATCGGCGCCGGCACACCATCGAGGTCCATGTCACCTTTCAGCTGCTTCGAGACGATCACGCGCGCGTCACCGGTGCCGAACGGTGGTCGTCCGGTCAACGTGAATGCGATGATCGCACCGAGCGCGAACAGGTCGACGCTGGAGCCCTGCGGCTCACCCATGATCTGTTCCGGCGCTGCGAATTCCGGCGTACCGGTGCCGCCGTGGCGCTCGGAACTGCCTGGCCCATGTGCGATGCCGAAGTCCGTCAGCCGCCAGCGTTCGTTGCGGTCGATGAGCACATTCTCCGGCTTCAGGTCACGATGCACGATGCCGACGCCATGCGCGGCGTCGAGCGCATCGAGAATGCCGTCCACCTGCGTTGCGATATCGACCGCCGGCTGCGCCCCGTTGCGCGTGACGAGGCTCGCCACGGAACCGCCTTCCGCCAGCTCCATGGTGTACCACGAGATGCCGTCGCGCGATTCCCAGTCGTAGATCGGCACGATGGCCGGATGTGCGAGTTGCGCGGCGAGTTTCGCTTCGCGCCGGAATCGTGCGACGGCCGCATCGTCGTCCGCCACGCTCGGGTGCAGCACCTTCATCGCCACCTCGCGCTCCAGCGACAGATCGCGCACACGCCACACGCTGCCGAACGTGCCCGCGCCGAGTCGCGCCAGCACCTCGTAATCATCTCCCGTGGCCCAGCGCAGGCGCACCTCTTCCTGATCGGCGGCACGGCGTGCGGTCGGCGCGACACGTTCGATCCCGATGACACTCGTGCGCACACTGGCGACGCGCTCGAGTGCGCGCAGCATGGTGGCGACGGTGGCGTGACGATCAGCCGGATCACGCGACAGCGCGCGATCGATGATCGCCGCCACTTTCGCCGGACAATCCGGGCGCACGAGGGCCAGAGGCGGGGGCGCTTCGTTGTTCGGCGGCCGTTCGCCGGTCATCATCGCGAAGGCGAGCGCCGCGAGTTGCCACTGATCGGTGAGCATCGTGGGCTGCCATGCATCGACCCACTCCGGCGCATATGGCACGAACGACTCCGGTGGTGCGATGGCCGGCGGACGCGCCGATTCCGGCAACGCCCATTCCCAGCCCAGCTGCCAGAGGCGGCCGGTCGGTGTGATCCAGCAACTGCCGGTGCCGATCGCCCCGTGCGGGATGTTCTGATCGTGCAGGTACACGAGCAGTGTGCCGACGGTGCGCAGCAGGTTGAGCATGCCCGGCGCATCGTCGGGCCCGATGCGTTTCGTGCGACTCTCGACACTCTCACCGGCGATCCACCGACGCAGATATCCCGGTCCGCGCGCCACGTCCGGCGAATCGGCCCAGTAGTGATACGTCGTCGGAATGGCCGGATGACTCTGATGCGCAAGCTGTCGTGCCTCCGCGGCAAGCCATGGCCGATGCGCCGCATCCGCCACCGTCACCAGCGACAGCGAACGCCCCAGCGCGTCGATGACTTCCTGATAGTGACGCACCGCGCTTCGCACGTGCCCGCGACCCCAGCGCCAACCGGGCGGAAGGACCCATGGCTGGAGATGTGGCGGCAGCGTCGGCATCACACGCGGAACGCCACCCGCCGGGGTGAGCATCGAGGCACGTTCAGGTCCGGTCATCGCGTCAAGTTAGTGACGCTGGCACGACACCGGCGGCGGGACGCAAGGCCATCACGACGACAGTGCCGCCGGGACCGCTCTGCTCGATCGTGAGTGAACCACCCCACCCATCCACCAGCCGGCGGCTGATGGCCAGACCGAGTCCGCTCCCGCTGGTGCGCGTCGAGAAGTGCGGCTCGAACACCTTGAACAACACGTCGGTCGCGATGCCGGTGCCATTGTCGCGCACGGCGAGTGTGACCGCGTCTGTCGTGTGTTCGATCTGCACGCGCACCACCGTCGCACCCGCCTGACGCGCGTTCTCGAGCAGGTTGAGCAGCACGTCGCGCAGCTCGGGTCCGCGCGCCATCGCCGCAGCGACTCCGTTCGCCGGAATCTCCAGGTCCCAGTGCACGCCGCCCTCCGCCATGCGCTCGAGATCCAGCACTTCGTGCGCCACGGATACGATGTCCGTCGCCTCGGCGATCGGCGCCGTCTCGGGCGATGACCCGTACCGACTGAACGCGCGCGCAATCTCGTCGAGTCGGTCGATCTGTGTCAGGATGGTGCCGACATTGCGATCGAGGATGGCATCGAAATCCTTCCGTCCATCATCACGCGCACGACGCAGGTGCTGCACACCGAGGCGAATCGGCGTCAGAGGATTCTTGATTTCGTGCGCCACCTGTCGCGCCATCTCGCCCCATGCCAGCACCCGCTGCGCGTGCGCCAGCTGCGTCACGTCATCGAGCGTCACCACCACACCACCCTGATCGAGTCGCGTGAATCGACCCTGCACCGTCGCGTCGCCCCACGTTTCCTCGAACGCATCGTCACGCTTCGGCGACGCGGCAAATCCGGCCGTGCGTTGCGCAAGCGACGGCGACACGACCTGCAGCATGGTGCCCGGTGGCACGCTCCCGCCGAGTAACGCCTCGGCACGCGGATTCGCCAGCACGACACGCGCATCTCGGTCGACTGCGATGACGCCGGATGCAACCGTACGCAACACTGCATCGGTGCGACGGCGCGCTGCGTCCAGCGCACGTTCGCTGGCACGAAGGTCATCAGCCATCGTCCGGAACGCGTCGAACACCGGCACGAATTCGCTCGGCGGCGCGACATCGAGGCGCGGTGCACGCTCACCGGCGGCGACGGCCACGGCCGCGTCGCGCAACATCCCGATCGGTCGCGCGAACTGTCGCGCCGCCAGGCCCGACAACCAGAGCGCGGCCAGCACCCCACTCAGCGCGCCGAACAACAGCAGCACCACGAGATCCTCGCGCCGCTGATCGAACGTCTCCTCCTCGAGCACGGCCGGCGCCGCCACGACAATACGCTCACCGCGTGCACCGAGTGTGCTGAGATAGCTGAGCAACACATTCGTGCCCGCCACCGGCACGGTGCTCGTGGCCGTCAGCGAGCCGCCGGGCGCGAGAGTGAGCGCCACGTCGGGCGGCAGGAACAACCCGACCGGTGCCAGCGCATCGAACAACTCGTCGCTCACATCCACCAGTCGTCCGACGGAATATCCGAGCAACGGAACTCCGATGCGCCGGCTCGCCTGCTCCAATTCCGGGCGTTCGCCCGATCGATCCACGGCGCGAAGGAATTCGCGCACGAGCAGCTCACGCTTCTCGGCGTCGTCGGTGCGCAACCGCTGGAAACTCCACACCGTCAACACGCTCAGCGGCACGACGAAGAACAACAGCAGCACGACGGTCAGTCGCAGGCGGTAGCTGCCGCGAATCGACCGCCGACGCAGGCGAAACCATCGCCACGCGCCGGCGCGCGTCAGGCCGGCAGCGGCGGACAGGGCAAAGAGCAACACCAGGTCCGCTGCCACGAGCAGCGTACCACGCTGGATCAGTGACCAGCCGGCGGGCACATCGACGCGCGCATGGGCCTGCAGCGGGCCGAGCACGGTCGGTACGACGCGAGACCCGTCGAACACGCCACGATCACGCGTCCACAACATGCCATCGTTCACCTTCCGATCGGCCTGCACTTCACCGAGCTCGAAGCGATACGGCGGCGCGCCCGCACTCGGCGACGTGTAGCCGAGCAGCGCCGCGACGGCCGGTGTGGCGGCCGATCGCGCACGCGGTTCGACGATCACCGTCGTCACCGTGCTGTCCGCGAACGGAACGGCGAGCACCTGATACACACCGGGATAGCCGACGACTTCATCGATTTCCGGACGACCGGATTGCACGGCGGCCTCGGACACGTCGCGTACATCGAGCTGCTCGGTCTGTCCGAAGACATCGAGCGAGGCGAGCGGCGTACCGTCGAACTTCCAGACCGCTGCCGTGAGTGGATAGCGCGCCACGAGATCACTCGACGCGACACGATCGAGCAGGTCGGCGCGTGAGCGCGGCGATGGCTGACCGGTCAGTTGTGACGCGAAACGGTCCAGCAGCTGCGATGCGTCGCTGTCGGCCGATGTGAGTCGTCCGGTCTCGAACGTCGCCAGTTCGATGGTGCGACGCATGACGGCGCCCCACGTCAGCACCGTTGCACCGAGCGCCGCCACGGCACCGACCTGCAGCAGCACCGTGCGCGTCGGTCGCGACAACGCCGTGCACGCGATGACGGCGATCCACAACAATGTGTACGCGTTGTTCCACGCGTTGTCGGGCATCCACAACCGCGGCGCGAAGGCCGCCGCGATCACCGCCAGCGACGGACCGACGATCGGATCGACACCACGATTATCGCGCAGCAGTGCGCGCCCCGCCGCGGCAGCACCGAGCAGCACGACGGCAGCGAACAGGAAGATGCCGAGCTGCCACGCCAGCCAGAGCGTGGTCGGTGTGCCAGTCACCGGTAACGCGATGCCACTGCCCAGCGCACGAAGGAGAAAGGGCCCGAGTATCACCAGTACCAGCAACACGAAACCGGGCACGAGTCGCGATTCGTACTCCGGTCGCGCGCGTCGCAGCGCGAGGCCGGCGAGTGTCAACAACGCGCCCGAGAGCAGCAGCGCCGCCAGACCGGCGATGGTCACGCTGCCGATACGCACGAAGTAGAAACTCGGATCGAACACCCACGACACGTTGCTCAGTGCACCGAGCGGCACGAGGCCGACGACGATCGCCCCGGCGGCAAGCGCGCCAAGTTGTTCCGCCAGCGACGGACGTCGTCGCCACGCCACCAGGATCAGGGCAATGGCCCATGTCGCGAGCACGGCGCCAGCGAGTCCGCGCGCCGTTTCGAGTTGCAGTGTCACGGCATTGCCACGCGTCGGCGCCGTCGCGCGATACCGCAGCAGCGCGTCGCCATCCACGATCCAGGGACGGAACCCCGTGTCGTCCGCTGGCCCCGGTGGCGCGAACTCGATCGCACCCACCGACGCGCGCTTCGCGAGATCGGCGCCTAGTCCGTTGACGAGATGCCGCGCCGGTGGATCGGCATCCAGCACCATCGTCGATACCGCCACCGCGTCGCCGCGACGCTCGGCTGCGTACAACACGAGATAGAACCGCAACCGCTCGACGCCGATGTCACCGCGCAGCACTTCCGGCACCGCACGCGGCTCACCAGCCCACGCGACCGGCAGGCCGTTGCGATAGAGCACGACGCTCGTGCGCGCGTCGATGCCATCCAGCGCCGCGAGATATCGAAATCCGGC
>JACMLX010000121.1 GCA_014379355.1 Gemmatimonadaceae bacterium | reverse complement strand
TTCGCCTTCAGCGCCGATTCGATCTTCGCGATGAAGTCGTCGTGCAGTTTCTGCAGGTCCTTCTCGGCGTGTTTGACGTCGTCTTCCGATACACTCTTCAACTTCTTCAACTTGTCGCGCGCATCGGTGCGCGCATGCCGGATCGCGACGCGACCGTCCTCGGCGAGGTTGTGCACCATCTTCACGAGTTCCTTGCGTCGCTGCTCGTTCATCGACGGCAGTGGCACGCGGATCACGCTGCCCTGATGCGCCGGATCGAGACCGAGATCCGACTCACGGATCGCCTTCTCGATCGCCTTCACCTGACCCTTGTCGAACGGTGTCACGAGGAGCGTGCGCGCCTCCGGTGCCGAGATCGACGCGACCTGGTTGAGCGGCACCATCGATCCGTAGGCTTCGACCTGGATCGTATCGAGCATGTTGGGCGATGCCTTGCCCGTGCGCACGGTCGAGAATTCGCGCTTGGCGTTCTCGATGCCCTTCTCCATGCCGGCCTTGGTGGCCTTCAGAATGTCGGGAATCATGACACGAAGGTGCCGACGCGTTCACCACGCACTGCGCGGGCGATTGCACCGGGAGTGTGAGTGTTGAGGACGATCAGCGGCAGCGAGTTCTCCTTGCACAGCGTGATGGCCGTCTGGTCCATCACCGCAAGCTCACCGAGCATGACGTCGCGGAAACTGACAGTTTCGAACTTGACCGCGTTCGGGTCCTTCTTGGGATCGGCGGAATACACCCCATCGACGCTGGTCGCCTTGATGATGACATCCGCCTTCATCTGGATGCCACGCAACACCGCCGCTGTGTCGGTGGAGAAGTACGGATTGCCGGTACCGGCCGCAAACAACACGATGCGGCCCTGTTCGAGGTGCCGCATGGCACGACGGCGGATGTACGGCTCGGCCAGTTCCTCCATGCGGATCGCCGTCATCACGCGCGTGTCCACACCACGCTTCTCGAGCTGGTCCTGCAGCGCGAGCGCGTTGATCACGGTGCCCAGCATCCCCATGTAATCGGCACCGACGCGATCCATGCCGTTCTGCGCGAGTTGCGCACCTCGCACGATGTTGCCGCCGCCGATGACCAGTCCGACGCGGGCGCCGAGGTCGACGACTTCCTTGATCTGTTCGCAGAAGAACGAGATGCGATCGAAGTCGAAGCCGACCTTCCGGTCACCCGCGAGCGCCTCACCGGACAGCTTGATGAGGACACGCGGGTACCGGATCTCGGGCGCCGCATCGACGGTGCCCGTGCCGCCTGGCGCGGCACGCGGTTCCGTCACCGGATGCGCGGTCTCGCTCACGCGTCGCCGAGCGCGAAGCGGACGAACCGCGTCACGGTGATCTCCGTGTCGACAGTCTTGGCCGTTTCGCGGATGAGATCCGTGATCGTCTTCTTCGGTTCACGCACCCACGGCTGCGACACGAGTGACATGTCCTTGAAGAACGCCTCGAGCTTGCCCGTCGCGATCTTCTCGATCATCGCTTCCGGCTTGCCGCTCTGGCGCGCCTGGTCCTCAGCGATCCGCTTCTCCTTCTCGATCAGCTCCGGTGCGATGCCCGTGCGATCCAATGCCAGCGGATTCATCGCCGCCGCGTGCTCGGCGATGGCCTTGAGCATCGCCTGCACCGGCTCGCTGGTCGCCACGTCGGGATTGCCGAGCGTTGCTTCCACCAGCACGCCGACCTTCGCATTGTGATGCGTGTACATGCCGACCGCACCGCTGCCGACGGCATAGCGGACGAAGCGACGCACGTTCACCACTTCGCCAAGTTTCGCTGAACGCTCCTTGACCACCACATCGAGCGTCTTTCCGCCTTCAGATCCGACCGGCGCGGCAAGCAAGGCGTCGACATCGGCGACGTCCGTGTGCAGCGCGTGCTGCAGCACGACGTCCACCAGCGCCTTGAAGTCATCCGTGCGTGCGACGAAATCGGTCTCGCAGTTCACTTCGGCCAGCACGCCGATGGCGGCGTCGGTCGAGACGGTGCTGCCGATCATCCCTTCGCTGGTCGTACGACCCGAGCGGGATTCAGCCTTCGCAATCCCTTTCGTGCGCAGATATTCGACGGCGGCGTTCAGGTCGCCGTTCATCTCGGTGAGTGCCTTCTTGCAGTCCATCATGCCGGCGCCAGTGCGCTGCCGCAGTTCCTGGACGTCCTTGGCCGTGAAATTCATCGTCGTCATGGTCGGTAGACCGGATCAGTCGGGATTGTGGAAACGCCGCCGGCCTGGGGCCGGCGGCGTCGGGAAGCTTACTCCGAACGCAGGAGCGCGGGTAGCCGCGCTGCTCGCGAACGCGAACCGCTTAAGACGCGTCGTCGGTCGATTCGACGGCGGCCGCTGCGTCGGGGCCGCGCAGGCGCGCCTGGATGGCCTCGGGCTTGGCACGACGACGACGGCGCTGTCCACCCTGTGCGCCAGCACCGGCACCCTGCCCACCGCCCTGACCGCCTTGCCCACCCTGACCACCGCCGCGACGACCACGGTCATCACCACGCCCAGCCGATTCCATGCCGCGATCGGAGCTGTACGTGTTCTCTTCCGATTCTTCCTCGACGACGCGCGTGGGCGCCTCGCGACGCGCTTCCGTGATCACATCCGCAATGGCGCGCGCGATGAGCTCGACGGAACGGATGGCATCGTCATTGCCCGCCACCGGCACGGTGAGCAGATCAGGATCGGCATTCGTGTCGGCGATCGCGATGATCGGGATGCCAAGCTTGTTCGCTTCGCTGACGGCGATGTTCTCCTTCTTCGCGTCCACGACGAACATCAGCCCGGGCAGGCGGGTCATGCTCGAGATGCCCGACAGGTTCTTCGACAGCTTGTCGCGCTGACGACGCATCATCAGCTGTTCCTTCTTCGTGTAGTTCGAGAATCCGCCGCCTTCCTCGCTGCCGGCCTCGAGCTCCTTGAGCTTCTTGAGCTGCTTCTTGACGGTGCCGAAGTTGGTCAGCAGTCCGCCGAGCCAGCGCTCGGTGATGAACATCGAACCGCAGCGTTCCGCTTCCTGCGCGACGATCGCCTGGAGCTGCTGCTTGGTGCAGACGAACAGCACCTGCTCACCGCGCAAGACGACTTCGCGCGCCAGCTTCTGCGCGAGTTCGAGCTGCTTCAGCGTCTTCTGCAGGTCGATGATGTGAATGCCATTGCGCTCGGCGAAGATGAACTTGCGCATCTTCGGGTTCCAGCGGCGCGTCTGGTGGCCGAAGTGTACACCGGCCTCCAGGAGCTGTTCGATCGTGGGCTGCGACATGATTTGAGCCTAAAATGAGGTTGGGTCCGCCGCGTCCGTCGTCACACATCGCAACCGGCTTGGCCGGCACCAGCGAGTGCTCAGGACGCGTGAGAGATACGTGCGTGCCGTGCAACGATGCGAGCGCATCGTCGCACGGCGACATCGACTAGCGCTTGCTGAACTGGAACTTCTTGCGGGCGCCCGGCTGGCCCGGCTTCTTGCGCTCGACCGATCGAGCGTCGCGCGTCAGCAGCCCGAATTCACGGAGCTTCTTCTTGTGATCCTCGTTCACTTTCACGAGGCAACGCGCGATCGCGAGGCGCAACGCGCCTGCCTGACCGGCCTGACCACCACCGGTGAGATTCGCCTTGACGTCGAAACCACCGATGGTGTCGGTGACCGTGAACGGCTGCTGGATCGACGTCACCAATGACGGACGCGGGAAATAGTCGCCGAGTGTGCGGCCACCATTGATCTCCCACTTGCCCGTACCGGGCGTGATGTAGACGCGGCACACCGCTTCCTTGCGGCGGCCGACGGCGTGAAGCTGTTCGGTCGCCATTACTTGGTCGCTCCCTTCGCGGCGGTCAACGTGAGCTGCTGCGGCTTCTGCGCAACGTGGTCGTGAGTCGGGCCGGCGAAGACACGCAGCTTGCGACGCAGGTGACGGCGGGCGAGATCGGTCTTCGGCAGCATACCATACACTGCCTTCTCGATCACGCGCTCCGGATGCTTCTCGATCATGTCGGCGAAGGCCGTGTACTTCTCGTGGCCCATGTAGCCAGTGTGACGGAAGTACGTCTTCTGTTCCGCCTTGCGGCCGGTGACGCGCACCTTGCTCGCATTGATCACCACGACGAAGTCGCCGGTGTCCGCGTGCGGCGTGAACATCGCCTTGTGCTTGCCGCGAATGACTTTCGCGACTTCGGCTGCGAGACGCCCGAGGATCATGCCCTCGGCGTCGACGATCCACCACGCGTGATTGAGCTCCGCGGGCTTTGGACTGTACGTGCTCTGATTCGGATGCATCGGTACTGACGAGATTTGAGACAGCGCCGCACCGGTGCAGGACGCAACCCGGGTCTTGGCCCCCTCGAGGAGGGTGTTTTGGACAGACCCGAAGCATAGCCAGACCGTGAAGTCCCGTCAACACAACGGGTTACAACAGACTCGGCAGCCCGAGGCACCTTTCGCGAAACCCGGGGCAACCGTCGCGACGTATGGTGACTCAAAGAGCCGTGCCCAGTTCGAGGCACCTCTTCCACCCACGCATTCTCCCGACGTCACCCGATATGCTGCTGCCCACCCTGCTCTTTCAAGTAGCGCTCGCCACGCCCGTCAGCGGGCCGGTGGCCGATCCGGGCAACCGAGCGAGTCGCGCGACGATCGCGGCACCGCTGTACCGGCCATCACGCGCCCAGAAGGCACCGGTGATCGACGGCCGCGACGATGACGCGATGTGGAACACGACCGCCGTTCTCAGCGAGTTCCGTCAGTTCGAGCCGACCGAAAATGGCGACCCGATCTTTCGCACCGAGGCGCGGATCGCCTACGACTCACGGAACCTGTATGTGCTGGTGCGCAACTACGATCCGCGGCCGGACAGCATCCTCTCGGTGCTGCAGCGCCGCGACGGGTTCGCACTGTCCGACGACATCATCCTGGGCATCGATTCGTATCACGACCGACGCACGGGCTACATGTTCCGCCTGACCGCCGCCGGATCGATGGCGGATGGCTACATGTTCAATGATGGCGAAGAGGATTGGGGCTGGAATGCGGTCTGGCAGGGCGCGGCGCGCGTGGACTCGCTGGGCTGGATCGCGGAGTACCGGATTCCGCTCAGTCAGCTGCGATATGCGCCGAGCGGTGACAATACGATGGGTGTGTTCATCGCACGGCGTGTCGCACGGCGCGGCGAGCGCGTCGCATGGCCGCTGATCCGCCGCTCGAAGACGGGATCCGTCAGCCAATGGGGCGAGGTGCCCGGCTTCGTCGGTCTTCAGGCACCACGCCGTGTCGAGCTGATGCCGTACAGTGTCGGGCGCTACGGCTACAAGCCGCTGGGCGACGGGACGCCGCGCAGCGCGGGGACGACGCAGTTCGGAGCAGACCTCAAGGTCGGCCTGACATCCAACGTCACGCTCGACGCCGCGATCAATCCTGACTTCGGGCAGGTCGAAGCCGATCCCGGGGTGCTGAACCTGAGTGCATTCGAGCAGTTCTACGCCGAACGTCGCCCGTTCTTTCTCGAGGGGAGCGGAATCTTCCGCTATGACATCGACTGCAACGACGGCGACTGCACGGGCCTGTTCTATTCGCGACGCATCGGGCGCTCGCCGCAACTCAGTGGTGCCTACGGCGACGCGGCGTCACCGCAGCAGTCATTGATACTCGGCGCGGCAAAGGTCACCGGACGGCTCGGCAGCGGCCTGTCGATCGGCTTGCTCGACGCCGTGACGGATCGCGTGCAGGGGACGCAGGCGCGCACCATCGAGCCGATGACGAATTACGGCGTGGTACGCCTGCAGCAGGACCTGCGCGGCGGCAACTCCGGCATCGGCCTGATGCTCACGAACACGACGCGTCGAACGGACGAGTGGACGCGCGATGTGCTGCGTGGGGATGCGTGGACTGGCGGTCTCGATGCGCGGCATCGTTTTGGCGGAAATCGGTTCCAGCTGTCAGCCCAGGTCGCCGGAAGCCGCGTGTCGGGTACTGCCGCGGCGATCGCGCGAACGCAGAGTTCCAACGTGCACCTCTATCAACGTCCCGACGCCTCACACCTGACCTTCGACAGCACACGCACGTCGATGTCGGGCAGCATGGCGCAAGTGTCACTCGACAAGCAGGGTGGCGGCATCACGCGATTCAACACCAGCGTGTGGTACATGACGCCGGGCTTCGAGATCAACGACATCGGATTTCGCACGCGCAGCGACGAGGCCGGAGCGTCGGTCTGGTTCGCGCTCCGCCCGACCAAACCATTCAGCGCCTTCCGTCGCGGCCAGCTGAACTTCAATGCGTACGGAACCACCAACACGGACGGCCTGGTGATCGGCAACGGTGGCAACATCAACGCCAACGGGCAGTTCAAGAACTTCTGGAGTGGCTACACCGGAATCGGCATCAACAACCTGTTCGCAACGTATTCCGATCGCGACGCACGAGGTGGCCCGGTCGTGTTCCGCCCGCGACGCGTACAGATGTGGATGGGCACCGACGGTGACAGCCGCAACGCCATCGCGCCGAGCTTCAATGCCTTCGGCGGCCGCCGACTCGATGGCCGCGGCAGCAACTGGGATCTGGGAGTCGGCGCGCAGTTCCGCGTCGGTGGGCAGCTGAATGGCAGCGTGAACGTCGGCTACGGGCGCAACATCGACGACCAGCAGTGGCTGGGGAATTTCGTGGATTCGGGCACGACCAACTACACCTTCGGACGCCTGTACCAGGCCACCAGTTCAGTGACGTTCCGCCTGAACTACACCATCACGCCGCGGCTCAGCTTCGAGAGTTATCTGCAGCCATTCGTGAGCACGGGTGAGTACGCCGACTGGCGCGCGCTGGCCGATGGTCGCTCGATGGACAACTCGCTGCGCTTCACACCATACACGCTGCGTGGAGCGCCCGAAGGCTTCCGCTTCGCACAGCTGCGGACGAACAACGTGGTGCGCTGGGAATATCGGCCGGGATCGGTGCTGTTCTTCGTCTGGTCACAGGGCCGCGACGCATTCACCGGATCACCGACGGACTTCGGGATGCAGCCGGGTTGGAGCGACCTGTTCGCACAGCAGCCGAAGAACGTCTTTCTCGTGAAGGCCAGTTACTGGTTCGGTCGCTGACGTCGCGCGATCCCACACGTTCGGCGGCGTGTGGGATCGCGGACGCGGAGTGTCAGGACAGTTCGACGAGAATGGCGCCCTTCTGCACGGCCGTGCCCGCAATGACGCGCACGGCCGTCACCGTTCCGGGGCCGGCGGCGCGCAATTCATTTTCCATCTTCATCGCTTCCATCACGATCAGGCCCTGACCCGCGACGACGACGTCACCGGGCGCGACGGACACACGCACGATCATGCCCGGCATGGGTGCCACGAGCGGCGCGGGACCAGCGACACCCGATGTCGCGGCGGTCAGGTCACGAATCGCGCGTGCGCGCGCGTCGAGCGCTTCAACCGTGAATCGGTGCCCGTTGAGCAGGACCGTGTACTCGCCGCGATGTGCACCGCGCCGAGCGATCACACGATGCACCGCATCGCCGATGGTGACCTGTCGCACCGGCGACCCGGGAATGTCGGTCAGGCTGGCGGTGATGTGCTCGCCATTGAAGACGACACCGTCCGGTCCGACCTCGACTTCGTGTCGCTCGCCTCGCACCTCGACGATGTATTTCATGTGGTCTCCCGGTCGATCGTGCAGACCGTCTCGACGTGTGAGGTCTGGGGGAACATGTCGAACGACTGCACGGCCGTCACGCGCCAGCCTGCGCCAAGCCGGTTGATGTCGCGCGCGAGGGTCGCGGGATCACAGCTGACGTACACCACGCGGCGCACCGCGGCCGTCGGCGCGGCGATCAAGGGCGGCACCGTCGCATCGACACCGGCCCGCGGTGGATTGAGCACCACGACCGTCGCCGGCAACCCATGCGGCAACAGATGTTCGACGCGACCAGTGAGCACACGTGACATCGGATCGTCCCGCAGCACGGTACCGGCGACGGCCGACGCGTCCTGATCGAGCTCGATGGCAGTGATCCGGCGCCCCTCGCGACGCAACATCGCGGACAACGCGCCGCTGCCGGCGTACGCATCGACGACCGCGTCCGGATGCAGCGCGTCGACCTGTGTCACGACGTACTCGCGCAGCATCGCGGCAACGGCAGGATTGACATGCGCGAAACTGGATCCCGCTTCCTGCTCGGTCCGACGATCGTATCGCAACGCACGGACTTCGTCATCGCGCACCCACCATATGGCGTGCAGGTCCGGCACACCCTGCACCAGCAACTCGATCGCCGACTGCTTCCACTGTGCGCCGCCTTCGACCGTGAGTGCCAATCCGCCGGACGACAGCCGACGGACAGTAACCCGCAATGATGTCGAGCGCGGCAGGTTCTCGGCCACGCGCATCAGCTGATGCCAACCGTCCATCACCTCCGGCATGGCGAGCAGACATTCCCGGAGCTCGAACAGCTGCGACGGATCGCCAGCGACGTGCATGCCCGCCATCCAGCCACTCGGCCGCAATCGATCACGCTGCATCGCGAGGGTCAGCGAGTTGCGATACCGCCACGGCGATGGACTGCCGGTGACGTGCACCGCGTCCACCTCCTGCTTGCCGATGCGCACCAGCGCATCGCGGACCAGTTCTCCCTTGATGGCGAGCTGCGCCGGATACTGCAGACCCTGAAGCTGACAGCCGCCGCAGCGATCGCCGTCGTAGTGCGGACAGGGTGCGGGCTCGCGGTCGGGCGATGCAGTGAGCTGCTCGAGAATGCGCCCCCGCGCAAAGGTCCGCTGCCGGACAAGTGACACCGCGACGACATCACCGGGCACGGCACGCGGGACGAACACCACCATGCCATCGTGTCGCGCGATCCCGTCACCACCGGCGGCAATCCTTTCAATCGTGACCGTGGCGGATTCACTCATGCGGTGCGCAATCCTTCCACTCGCGCCGCGCGATGCCACGCGGTGGCGCCGTCCGGCGTGCTCACGTCGGGCCTTGCCGCGCGCACCGCGTTGCGATCGCGTTCCGCCATCAAGGCCGCTGCGATCACCGCCGCACGCAGGTCATTCGCCGACGGCAGGATCGCGGACAACGCCGGAAGCTTCGCCTCCAGCCACTGGATCGTGATGTCGCCGCTGCGGAACTCGGCGTCTTCCATCATGCGCAGGTGAAATTCGCGCGACGTCTCGACGCCTTCGATCTGCAGCTCGAGCAGTGCGCGATGCATGCGGTCGATCGCCGCGTCGCGTGTGCCTGCGTACACGATCAACTTCGCCAGCATGGGATCGTAGAACAGTCCGACGTCACTGCCGACCTCGATGCCACCGTCCCAGCGCACGCCGGGGCCGGATGGGATATGGAGCGATGTGATGCGACCCGTGGACGGGAGAAATCCGTTCTGGAAATCTTCGCTGGTGATGCGGCATTCGATGGCCCAGCCGCGCGGCACGATGAGTTCCTGCACGAACGGCAGGCGCTCGCCGCCGGCGATGCGGATTTGCCACTGCACCAGATCGATGCCGGTCACGAGTTCCGTGACAGGATGTTCGACCTGGATGCGGGTATTCATCTCGAGGAAGTAGTAGTTCCCGTTGCGATCGAGCAGGAATTCGCAGGTGCCTGCATTGACGTAGCCGGCGGCGCGCGCCGCGGCCACCGCCGTCGCACCCATGCGTGCGCGCAACTCGGGCGTGACGGCAATGCTTGGAGCTTCCTCGATCATCTTCTGGTGCCGTCGCTGCACGGAACACTCGCGTTCGCCGAGATGCAGCATCGTGCCGTGTGTGTCGCCGAGCACCTGGATTTCGACGTGGCGCGGTCCGTCGATGTATTTCTCCACGTAGACCGCATCGTCGCCGAACGCATTCAACGCTTCGCGCTGCGCCGACGCGAGTGCGTCGTGCAATTCGTCGGCAGAATGCACGACGCGCATGCCCTTGCCGCCGCCGCCTGCCGCCGCCTTGAGCAGCACCGGATATCCGAAGGTCTCGGCCACCTCGCGCGCTTCAACGGCGTCACGCAACGCGCTCGTCGTGCCCGGAACGACCGGCACACCAGCGGCGACAGCGAGCGTTCGCGCTGCCGTCTTGCTGCCCATTGCCGCGATCGCCTCGGCAGGCGGTCCGACCCAGATCAGGCCGGCCTCACGGACGGCGCGAGCGAACCACTCACGCTCGGACAAGAATCCGTAGCCGGGATGCACGGCGTCAGCGCCAGTGCGCCGGGCCGCATCGAGAATACGCTCGCCGACCAGGTAACTCTGCGCGGCCGGAGCGGGCCCGATGTTGACCGCTTCGTCCGCTTCGCGCACGTGCAGTGCACGGGCGTCGGCGTCGCTGTAGACCGCAACGCTGGCGATGCCGAGTTCACGGCAGGCACGAATGACGCGCAGAGCAATCTCGCCACGGTTGGCGACGAGGAGTTTCGAAATCACGAGGCGATCGGTCAGGGAAGTCGTGCGCACCCCCCCACCCGGCGCGCCAACGATCCGTGAAGTTAGCGCACCGCGGTCCCGTCGAACGCGCTCAGGCGGCGCGGCGGCGGCGGCGGGCGAGGATGGCAACGCCCAGCATGCCAGTCGCGAGCAGCAGGTACGTGGAGGGCTCCGGCACGACGTTCGACCGGACGAGGAATTCCTGCGATCCACCGAGGCCGTTCAGCGTCCGGGTGTCGGTGACGACAGCGAACCCGCCCAGATCGACCGTCGACAGGTCGGCACCCGCGAGCTGATCGAGCCAGAACTGGATGCTCGGATTCTGTGCGACAGCCGGACCGCCCGCTGCGCCCTGCAGGCTCCAGATCGCGCCGTGAATGCCACCCCACTGCGTTGTCGGCTCGGTTTCGAACTGCAACGCCAGCCAGACCATCTTGGTGTAGCGCGTGAGGCCCACGTCACCACCCAGCACCTGACCAACACGCGTCCGGCTCGCCATCGTCGCGGCGTCGCTGGAGAGCAGCGTCAGGTTGGCGAGATAGGGCGCCGCGTTCTGAAAGTGATTGTTGAAGTCCACGCAGACGATCGCCTTGATCGCACCGTCGAACATGTCGAAGGTCAACGCGTAAGGACCGACTCGCTGCGTTCCGACGTCGGCGAACTGATAGGCGACGGAGTACGTGCCGACGGTCGCCGCGACCTGCGTGGCGGACACGTTGGATGTGAAAGTCTGCGCGACGACTGTGCCTGGAGCTGAAAGCAGCGTCGCAGCGACGGCGAGACGAAGGAGATTGCGCATGCTGGATGAGGATCGTGGGAAGCGTCGCAGCGGTCCCGACCGCAGCTTGTGCCCCTGTAGAGCAGGCGGCAGACCAGCCCCTGCCCTCACGTCTCTGACCGCACGCAACGCGTTGCACTGCAACGCCTTATGACCGCGTTACCGGCCGGCCGGACGGCGCTGTTACGATTTCCGCCGTGAGTCGTGCGTGGCGCTCACGCGACAACTCGGCCCGCCACCTGTCCGTTTCTGCTGCACTCCGTGCTCCGCACGGTTGACGGACTGCGATGCCTCAGAGCGGAATGTTGCCGTGTTTCCGGGGCGGATTGCGATCCCGCTTGGACGCCAGCGTCGCCAGCGCATCGATCAGGCGCGGCCGCGTGTCTCGCGGATCGATGATGTCGTCGACATAACCCCACGCCGCAGCCATGTACGGATTCGCGAACTGCTGACGGTATTCCTCGACCTTGGCATCCAGCGCCAGCACGGGATCATCGGCCTCTGCAATCTCGCGCCTGTAGATGATCTCCACGGCACCTTTCGGGCCCATGACGGCGATTTCCGCCGTCGGCCATGCGACGTTGAAATCGCCTCGGATGTGCTTCGAGCTCATCACGTCGTATGCGCCACCGTACGCCTTCCGCGTGATGACGGTGAGCTTCGGTACCGTCGCTTCACAGTACGCATAGAGCAGCTTCGCGCCGTGCCTGATGATGCCACCGTGTTCCTGCGCGACGCCGGGCAGAAATCCCGGGACATCCTCGAAGGTCACGATAGGAATGTTGAATGCATCGCAGAAACGGATGAAGCGCGCGCCCTTCATCGAGGCGGCGATATCGAGCACACCGGCGAGCACCGCCGGCTGGTTCGCGACGATGCCGATGCTCGCGCCACCGAGGTGGGCAAATCCGCAGAGAATGTTCTGCGCGTAGTCCCTGTGCACTTCATAGAACTCACCGTCATCGACCACGCGACGGATCACGTCGAGCATGTCGTACGGCTTGTTCGGATTCTCGGGCACGACGCTGAGCAGTGACTCGTCGCGACGGTCGTGCGGATCGGTGCCGGCACCTCGTGGCGCATCCGCCAGGTTGTTCGATGGCACGAAGCGGAACAGGTCGCGTATCTGCGTCAGGCAGGCAATCTCCGAGTCGCAGGCAAAGTGCGCCACCCCTGACGTTCCCGCATGCGTATCCGCGCCGCCCAGTTCCTCCATCGTCACGTCCTCGTGCGTGACCGTCTTCACCACATTCGGTCCGGTGACGAACATGTAGCTCGTGCCGCGCACCATGTAGATGAAGTCCGTGATCGCCGGTGAATACACCGCCCCGCCAGCGCAGGGACCGAGAATCGCGGAGATCTGCGGCACCACGCCGCTCGCGAGTGTGTTGCGCAGGAAGATGTCGGCATATGCGCCGAGGGCGACGACTCCCTCCTGAATGCGCGCACCGCCGCTGTCATTGAGGCCAATCACCGGCGCACCGTTCCGCACCGCATGATCCATGATCTTGCAGATCTTCTTCGAATGCGCCTCTGCCAGCGAGCCGCCGAGCACCGTGAAGTCCTGCGAAAACACGTACACGAGTCGGCCGTCGATGCGACCGTAGCCGGTCACGACGCCGTCACCGTACACACCAGCGGCGTCAGTGCGGGCGGTCACGAACTTGTCCATCTCGACGAACGATCCCTCATCGAGCAGGATGTCGAGACGTTCGCGCGCCGACAGCTTTCCCTTCTCGTGTTGTGCGGCGAGGCGTGCGGCGCCACCGCCCAATTCGGCCTCGGCGCGACGCCGCTCGAGGAGGTCGAGTTTCTCGGTCATGGACATGAGGGCGGAAGGTAGCGCGCACGGCAGCATGGGGCGACCGCGGTGTCCCCATGGACGGGATGGCACCATCAGTGGAGCTTGCCCGGGATGGAGCGATGCGAGTCCTGCTGACGGGCGCCCGAGCGCCAGCGACCCTCGAACTGGCGCGCCTCTGCGCGCGCGCGGGGCATACCGTGCATGTCGCAGACACCTACCGCTGGCATATCTGTCGCGGGTCGCGGCACATCTCGAGCGCGCACGTGCTGCCTGCGCCGCGTGGCGGACACGACGCATATGTGGCCGCCGTGCGCCACCTCGTCGCGGCGTTGCGGATCGACGTCATCGTCCCGACGTGCGAAGAAATCTTTCACATCGCAGCGCGCCGTGACGCACTGGGTGCACGCGTCGCGTGCGAGTCGCTGTCCGTGCTCGGCGGACTGCACGACAAGTGGCGATTCACGAAGGCCTGTGACGCCGCCGATGTGCGCAGGCCGGCGACGTGGCTGCTCCCGAACGCCGACGCCCTCCGTACGCTGCCGAAAGGCGCGTACATCGTGAAACCGCGATATTCACGTTTCGCAACGCGCGTGCTGGCCTGGCACACCGGCGATGCGCTCCCTGTACTCAACGGCGTCGACGACGACGGATGGATCGCCCAGCAGTGCCTGTTCGGTACCCCGCTCTGCACGTGGAGCGTCTCGACACATGGCCGCCTCGATGCGCACGTGACATACGCGACCGACGTCACCGCAGGGCCGCGCGGAGCGGCGATTGCGTTTCACACCGTGCAACATGGCGGCGTCATGACCTGGGTGCGACAGTTTCTCGCGTTTCATCGGCTGAGCGGACAATTTGCGTTCGACTTCATCGATACCGGGACGGGCCTGATGGCGATCGAATGCAACCCGCGATCGACGAGTGGCATCCACTGCTTCAGGGACATGCCGGACGTCGTGCGAACGCTGCTCGACCCTCTTGCCAGCGCACCGGCGGACGTGCGTGAGCCGGCACCGCAGCGGTATTTTCGCAGTCGGCTGGCGCTGCTGATGTATGGCCGCGCGACGTGCCCCGGCGCAGGACTGCTGGACGCGGCCGATGATCCGTGGCCGCGCAGACTGCAGTGGATCGCGTGGACGCATCTGCTCGCATCGTCCGCACTTGCCGGAACGGATCCTCGACGCTGGAGCACGCACGACATCGAATGGAACGGCGAGTGACCAACGACACGAATCCCGACGCCTTGTGGGAGCCGATCGTGGAACACGGCACGGCCTGGTGCGCACCGAACGTGTGTGCGGACGCGCAGTGGCTCACGGTTCGCGGCTCACGCTGGCGTGTGGCCATCACGCGACCCTGTCCGCGCAACAGCTACGTGGTGAGTGCGACCGGCCAGTATCTCGACTACGCGCGTGAGGAGATTCGACGGCTGCCTTCCGTGGTCGGTCGGACGCTTTCCCACGCGGTGCTGCGGCCGCTCGCGCCGCTGCTCCGTGCGCTCGATCCGGTGCTCATTCTCGATGCACTGCCCGTGTCGACGGTGCTGCATGCAACGCGTACCGGTGACACGTGGGGCGAAGCGCTGGAGGCCGCGCGTGCATCTTTTCCAGGGCTGCCGATCGTCGTGCGGTCGCTGGATGAGTGTGCGAGCGCGGCGACGATGGCACAGCTGCGCACTGCAGGCGCGGAATTCGTGCCGAGTCGCCTCGTCTTCCATCAGGATCCGCGGCACCGTGCGTTCTGGCGCATCCGCAACGTACGGAACGATCTGGCGTTGTCGATCGATGCGCCGCTGCCGATCGTCACGCTGACCGCGGACGACGCGCCGCGAATCGCGGCGTTGTACTGGATGCTGTATGGCCAGAAACACTCGCAACTGAATCCGCAATTCTCGCCGGAATGGTTGGCACACGCGATGCGCGCCGGGGTATTCGGCGGCGAGGGGCTGAGTCACGACGGACGCCTGGCCGCGGCGTACCTGTCGTATCGCGTGGAGGATCTGATGACGAATCCGGTGTTCGGCTACGACACGATGCTGCCGCAGCAGCTCGGTCTCTATCGCCGACTGAGTCTGCTGGCAATGCAGACTGCGCAGCGCGATGGTCTGCGCCTTCACGCATCGAGCGGTGCGCCCGGATTCAAGGCGACGCGTGGCGGGATGGCCACGATGGAGTATCACGCGATCGACCTGCGCGGCGTCGCGGGATCGCAGCGATGGGCATGGCGTGTCTTCGCGCAGACGGCGCGTGCAATCGCGCCGGCGATCTTTCGGAGCGCGCGATGAGTGTGATGGCCCCGACGACGCGCGCTGGATACATTTCATACATGAGTATTTTCCTGCGCACATGTTCGTTGCTCGTCATGCTCATGAGCGGTGCGGCAGGGATTGTCAGTGCACAGTCGACAGCGACCGACACGTCGAAAACGACTGGCGGCCTGAGCGTCGGCGTGAGCGGACTGCGCAGCAACGATGGCACGACCATCGTCGGCGACCTGATGTGGGTCGGTGCGGAGATGAACGACGGGATCGGCCTGCGGCTCCTGCGACAGGGACTCGCGCCACGTGCGCACGGGTACGCGGCGATGATCGTCATCGGCGGCCCGCCGCGCGACAGCCTGCACTGGATGCGCATCGACTTCGGCCTCGGATATGTGGGCCAGCAGTCGGATCGTTCATTGAAGTTCTATCAGCGCCACGGCCTCGGCGCACAATTCGCATTGACGATCGCACCGGTGAAGCTGGGCATCGTGCGGCCGGAGCTGAATGGCTGGGCCGTGGTCGGCACGTCGGCGCGATTTCTTGGCGCTTCGCTGGGTGTTCGTGTGCTCGATCCACGACAGCGCTGACGGTCCGTCTCAGCGCGTGCGTCGCCGTGCCGGACGCTGGCCGTCCGTTTCTGTCCGATCCTCGATGCTCGTCGGTGCTGCATGCGCAATCAATGACGCCGGTTGCACAGCGCCGGCGCCGAAACGTGCGCGGACACGATCGACGGCCGCGGCGAGCGCTCGGTCCCTCGGCGTTTCCTGTTCAACCGGCGTGACATCCGGCAGCAACGACAACTGCTCGGCCAGATCGCCGTCATCGAGTTGCGTGAGCTGAACGCCGAGCAGCCGCACGGGCAGTCGTCGGTGCGTGCGCAACTTGCGCAAGAGCTGACGCGCGGTGGTGAACACCGCGCGCTCCGTGCTGACTGGCGTCTCGAGCGTGCGACTCGCGTTCCGTGTCGTGAAGTCGGTGTCGCGCAGCTTGACCGTGATGGTCTTCGCGCGAAGCCCCTCGCCGCGCAAATCGGCCACGACACGCACGGCGAGTCGCTGCAACTCGACTTCGAGTTCGGCATCGATGCTGATGTCGTGATCGAATGTGTCCTCACGACTCATTCCCTTCTGCTGCTCGCGGCCGTGCAACGCCGACGATCCGTTCCCTCGCGCCTTTCGTGTGAGCCATGCGGCGAGCTTCTCACCGAGGTAGCGGCGAATGGTGGCCGGATCCGCGTCGAGCACATCGGGCACGCTGACGAGGCCAAGGCTGCGCAGACGATCCTGCGCCCTGGGACCAATGCCGGGAATTTCCGAGAGCGGCTGCGTGCGCATGAAGGCTTCCTCGCCGCCCGCCGGGACGATGTGCACACCCGTCGCGCCGCTGCCCGGGATCGGCTTCGCTGCACCGGCAGCGATCTTGGCGATGAGCGTACTCGTTCCGCCACCGATCGAGATGCTGCAACCCGTCTCCGCAATCACCGCCGCGCGCATGCGCTGCGCGGTGACGGCCAGTGGTTCGTCGTGATACATCGCCTCGGTGCCGGTCAGCTCGAGATAGAATTCATCGACGCTGGCCGCAACGACGACCGGCGCGAACCGCGTCAGGACATCGCGAATCGCGCGACTCTTGTCGCCACATGCGTGCCGCGGGACGGGCACCGCCATGGCCTGCGGACAGAGTCGCAGTGCCTGCGAGATCGCCATGCCGGAGCGCACCCCGAACGCGCGCGCCTCGTAGCTGGCGGAACAGACGACGCCGCGACTGCCTGGTCGTCCCCCAACGATCAGCAGCGACGCCTTGCCGGCACCTTCCGGATCGACGAGCCGCGCGACCGCCACAAAAAACGCATCCGCGTCGGCCAGGAGAATTCTCGGCTCGCGAGAATCAGTGGTCGACGCGGAGGGTGTCATACCCGAAAACTACCCGAAGACGGTACGGGCGCGCCAATCCGCGCCACGCCCGTCACGTGTTCTCAACGCGCCCGCATCGCCTCGACGCGACGACGGCGCCGCACGACCAGGAAGGTCATCGACAGCCCGACCGCCGTCAGCAGCAACATCTCTGGCTCCGGCACCGGCATCAGGAGGCCATTGTCGATCACGTTGTCCACGTCCTGCGAGAAGCGGATCAGGCGACCCGCATTCGTGCCATTCAGTCCGGTGCGGAAATCGAGGATCAGCGTTTCCCACAGGTCACCGACCGGTCCTGACGAGCCGACCAGCTGCACGGCGTTGCGGTATGTCGCGAGGGTAGTCCAGTTGTCCGACTGATAGTACGCCAGGTCGGTGCCAGTCGCCGAAGTCACGGTTCCTTGCGCGCCACCGAACGACCGATCGAAGACGACCGGCCCCGACGCACCGCTGAGCGTCAGCGACTGCAGCGTATTGCCGGCGCCGAAGACCGTCAGGCTGAACGGGTTGCCGAAGGTGTTCGTGTTGGCGCCGAGCGTGAGCGAGAATCGACCGGCGAACGATACGCCGGTCTGGGCGCCGGACAGCGCGCCCCAGTTGGCAGAGTAGACCTGGCCGTCGCTGAATCGGCCGGTGACGAGCATGCCGAACAGGTTGTTCCCGAGGGTTGAAAAGTTGCCGATCGACGGTGCGTAGTACGCCGTTCCTGCGGCACTCTGAATTGTTTGCGCCTGCATTGGTGCCGTGACGCCGAGGGCCGCAATCGCTGCCCCGATCGACTTCCTGACCGACATGGTGACCAATCCTGAGGAAACGGTGAGAGCGCCCGTCGCGGTAACCACCAGGCTGCTGCCCCGTATCATTGCAAGGCTCCGACCAAACTCGTGCATTCGAGATGGATGGGCACAAGTCTTTGATCCACAATGGCTTGTGATCTACCGTGTCATGTCGGCGCTGAGTCGTCGCACGATGCCACCGCCGCGATCTGCAGCCTGCCTCGCAGAGCGCGAAACAGCCGTTCCCCCAACGCAGCCCGCCCCGCCACTCGAATGAGCGGCGGGGCGGGCTGAAGCCATCGACTGCGGAGCGACCTACTCGTCGTCCGCCTCTTCCGCGACAGCGACTTCCACTTCCGGTTCGGCGCCTTCCGGCTTCGGTTCCGGCTTCGGCGGCTGGTCGCCCGGGATGTTGTGCACCGACAGCACGATCCGGCGGTGAATCGGGTCCACCTCGTTCACTGTCATGTCGAGCGTCATGCCTTCCCAGATCACCTCGTCGAGCTCCGTGTACTGGAGCGGCACGTTGATCTGGTTCTGCGGGACGAAGCCTTCGATGTCATTGCCGACATCGACCACGACGCCCTTGTCCGCCAGGCGAACGACCTTGCCCGAGATCACCAGATTGACCGGGTAGGTCTCACCGATGCGGAGCCACGGATCCTCCTCTGCCTGCTTGAGGCCGAGGCTGATGCGCTTGTTCTCGGCATCGATGTTGAGGATCACGACGTCCACCGAGTCACCCTTCTTCACGACTTCCGACGGGTGCTGGACGCGCTTGGTCCAGGACATGTCGGAGATGTGGATCAGGCCGTCGAT
>JACMLX010000120.1 GCA_014379355.1 Gemmatimonadaceae bacterium | reverse complement strand
TATCTGCGCGATCTCGAACGACAGGGTTCCGCCGCGGACACGTCGCTGTCGGGTCACGCGATCTTCCGTGATCCGGAACGCGTCAAGGAAGCCCATGCGCTCGTGCAGCAGGCGGTGTCGTCCATCGAGCCACCACCGCGCCCGGAACCATCGCTCGTCTTCGATCGCCTGCACGAAGGGCGCGCCAATAAAATGGCGTTGCGCGCCGCGCATGCCGTGGTCGACGCACCCGGCACGCAGTATGTGCCGCTCGTCATCACCGGCCCGTCGGGCAGCGGTCGCACGCACCTGCTGCATGCGATCGGCAATGCCCTCATCGCTGGTGGTGTGCAGACGGTCGCGTGTGTCTCGGCCTCCGCATTCGCCGAGCAGCTCATCACCGCGCTGCGCGAGGGTGCGGTCGAGAAGTGGCGTGCGCGGTATCGCAACGCCGGTGCGCTGCTGCTCGATGACATCGAGGCGGTGGCAGGCAAGGAACGGACGCAGGACGAACTGTTCCATCTCTTCAATGCGTTGCAGAGTGCAGGACGACAGGTGGTCCTCACCTCGAGCGTTCCGCCGAATCAACTGGCGACGCTCGAGGATCGACTGCGCACGCGATTCGCGCAGGGATTGATCGTCGAGCTTGGCGCGCCGGATGCGTCGCAACGGGCGGCCATCATCGGTGCGTACTTCGAGGCGCACCACACCAGGGTCGCCGACGCCGTCGTCACGCAGCTGGCGGAACGGACGGCACGTTCGATCGGTGACGTGATCAACATCGCACGTCGACTGCACGCCGCCGCGACACTCGCCGGCGCACCGATCACGGCGACGTTCGTCGCCGCGGAGCTGGACGGTGCGACCACGTCGCGCAAGCTCGCGAAACACCTCATGGGTGACCCGGAGAACTTCGTGCATCGCTGGCCCGATCTCACCGCACGGTTGATCGAGGACGTGGACTGATGGCCATTCGCGGCAGCCTCAAGGAGGCGAGTTTCCCGGATGTGCTGCAGTTGCTCGCGCTGGGCCAGAAAACCGGCTGTCTCAGTATCGTGGACGGCACCAAGTTCGGATCCGTCTTCTTCCAGAATGGAAAGATCTCGTTCGGCGCGATCGTCAATCGGCGCGACCGGCTTGGCGATTCGCTCGTCAAGCGCGGCCACATCACGAAGGAGCAGCTCGACGACGCCTTACGCCAGCAGGTCAAGGCGCCGGGTCGACGCGTTGGTGAACTGCTCGTCGAATCCGGATTCGTCGCGCGCGAAATCGTGGACAAGGAACTCCGGGTGCTCGTCGAGGAAGCGGTGTTCTCGCTGTTCACCTGGACGCAGGGCATCTGGACGTTCGAGCCGGACGTGCACCCCGACGGTCGCCAGCTGACCACGGCCATCAATCCCGAATCGCTGCTGATGGAAGGGGCGCGACGCGTGGATGAATGGGCACTCGTCGAGCGCCGCTTCCCGACGTTCGATCTCGTGTTCGAGATGGACGCCGCGCGCGCCGGGCAGTCGGAGCCGTTGTCCGGTGAGCTGGCGGAAGTCGCGCATCTGCTGGACGGGCGCCGCACCATTCGTGCGGTCATCGAGCGTTCCGGCCTCGGCGAGTTCACGGTTGGCAAGGCGCTCTACGAACTGGCGATGCAAGGCCTGCTGGTACAGGTCGCGAATGCCGAAGCGGCCCGCAACGAGGAGAGCGACTACGGCGCCAGCACGGCCGAGAAGGCGCTCAAGATGGGCCTCGCACTGGCGAAGGCCGGGATGATCGATGACTCCGCGCGCGAATTCCGTCGCGTCGTGGAAGCATCGCCGAACGATCCCATCGCGCGGCACCAGCTCGGCCTGCTCGCGCTCAAGCAGGGTTCGTGGGACGATGCGGTCGGCTGGCTCGAGCCGCTGGCACAGCTCGACGATGCGACGGCCACGATGCTCCATCATCTCGCGCTCGCCTACGAAGGGCTCGGCCGTGATCTCGATTCCGCGCGCATGCTCGAACGTGCCGCCCGGCTGAATCCGCAGACGTCACCGCAGGTCGAGTTGTCGCGTGCGCTGCATGCGTTCCGACTTGGTGACTACGCGCGCGCCGACCAGATGCTCGCCGCGGCGCGCACGCGATTCGAGGGTGATGCACCGCCGGCGGTGTGGTTTCACTACGCGTCGCTCGTGGCTGCGGCGCGCGACGACGCGGATCAGGCGCAGGCCCTGCTCGAGGAAGGCATTCGCACCCATCCGTCGGTCGGTGTGCTGCACGCGAACTACGCCGCACTGATGCTCACGCGTGGCGCCCTCACGGCGGCCGCGGCGGCGGTCGAACGCGGAATGCTGCATGCCGCCAACCTCGCACCATTCCAGAAGACCGTGGGTGATCTCGCGTATCGTGTCGCGCGCTTCGACGATGCGATGGAAGCGTATCAGCGTGCGGTGCGACTCGAGCCCGCGCTCGGACCGGACATCTACCTGAAGCTCGGTGAGTTGCGGTATCAGCGCGGCGAAACAGGCGAGTCGGAGCGCTGTTGGCATCGCGTGCTCGAATTGGACCCCGGAAATCGGCAGGCGCAGGTCAGCATCGATGCCATCCGGCGTGCATCGTGACGACACTGCTGGCGCCTCAGCCCGCGCCTGACATCGCGGCGGCCGCACGGACCATCACGGTTCCGATGGGGCGAATGGCAGTCGCGCACAGCCACGAACAGCTTCGCACCATTGGACTGGGTTCGTGCGTGGCGATCGTCATCTTCGCGCCGACGCAGCGGATCGCCGCGCTCGCGCACTGCATGCTCCCGCAGCGCGACGACGTGCATGAACCAGTCTCGAAATATTCAGACACGTCGGTACCGGCATTGCTCGACCTGCTCCACGAGAGTGGCGCGTCGGAACCTTTCGCCGCGGCACTCGTCGGTGGCGCGTCGATGTTTCCCGGCGTGCCGAGCGATTTCATGCACGATCTCGCAGGGAGCACGGTGCGTGCGGCCCGGAAGGCGCTGGCGGACGCGAGTATTCCGGTACGCGTGGAGGATGTCGGCGGCCACGTCGGCCGCTCGGTCGTGATCGAGCCATCCACACAGCGCGTCATGGTGCGAACGATTCGTGATGGCGAGCGGTGGCTGTGACGCGCGCCGCCGAACCGATACTGTTGTGGTCTGCTGCCGCGCTCGACAGGGCGCGGGTCTTGCCGAACTGCGGAAGTCCCCCGGAGTGCTCGTGACGATCCTGCCACCGTCAGCGGAAGACGTGCTGAGCCCCCTGCGCGCGCAGGTGGACGACCTCGCGCGCGAGCTGACGGCGGACGAATCAGGTGCCGACAACGGCGTCGTCCTCAAGCAGCGGATTTTCCTGCTCCATCGCGCCGTGGAACAGCACGCGCAGTTGCTCGAGCAATTGCAGGGCGACGTGCGCCGGTTGGTGGACGCCTGGAAGGGTCGTTTCTCGGCCAACGCCACGTCGTCACTCACGCCGCTCGGCACGCCGACGATTTCACCGCAGCCACGGCCCGCGGCACCTCCGGCGCCGTCGGCCGATCCCACCCGTTCCGCGCTCGCGACGCCGGCAACGGCATCGGTCGCCGAGCTCACCGTCGCCGACGAGCTGCACGGACACGCGGACGTGGCCAGGGGCGGGGGCCCGCATCCGGCCGCCGGACAACCGCGGGTGATCGATGAACTCAATGCGTCCACGTTCGTCGAACGCGGCTGGAGTCGCATCGCCACCGGTGACTACGTGGGCGCGGAGCAAGCCCTCGAAAAGGCGCTTGCGCTGAATCCGGGCGATGCACACGCGGAGACGTTGCTCGGGTGGGCGCAGATGTCGCAGGGCAAGTTCGATTCCGCGATGGCGTTGTTCGAGCAGGTGCTCGATCGCGTGCCGGATCACGCACTGGCCCACATCAACGTCGGGTATGTGTACCTCCGTCGCCGGCAATTCGACACGGCGATGCAACATCTCGCGCGTGCGATCGAACTCGACTCCGATCGCAAGGCGACGCTGTACGCGCACTACTACCTCGGCCTCGTGCACTTCGAGTTGCAGCAGTATGCCGAGGCGATCGGATCGCTGCTGCGTGCGATCGAGCTGGGGCCCAACCTGATCGAGGCCCGATTCGAACTTGGCCGGGTATTCTGGTTCGCCGACCGCACCGACGACGCGATCGCCGCGTGGCGGAAGGGCGCGGAGGTCAACAAGTTCAATCCATGGAGCGCGCGTTGTCGGGACATGCTGGCGACGATTGCCGATGGAGGCGCGCCCTCGCGCGTGGCCTGACTCGCTGGTGGTGGTGTGCGCTGCTGCTGTTGGCCGCGGCTCCGGTCTGGCCTGTCCGCGCCGTCGCCGCGCCGCCCGGTGCGCTGCGCCTCGATCGTGGGCGCTTCACGGTCATTCACTACGAGCGTGACGCGACGCTCGCCGCC
>JACMLX010000119.1 GCA_014379355.1 Gemmatimonadaceae bacterium | reverse complement strand
GGCGCTGAAACAGTGCCCATCCACCGAAGTCGTCGATGATCAGCTTGTACTTGACCAGTGACCGATTTTCCAGCGGCGCGACCGGTTCGGGCGAGTGCAGCCATCGTTCGTGCAGAAACCCTCCCGCGAGCGCGCCATAACAGAGCAGGCCGATGCCGCGCGTCATTGCCAGAGATGCCATGCTGCCGAGCGCGCGCGCATCGAGCACGGACAGCTGCACCTGATGCGAAACCAGCGGCACGCCGGCATCGAGCATCGCAGTCAGGTGTGCGGTGTCGAAATTCGTGGCGCCGAGGTGATGGATCTTGCCTGCCTGCTGCAAATCGCGCAGGTGGAGCGCCGCGTCGACCGCGCCGGGAATGCCGTAGTCCCACCAGTGGAACTGCACCAGATCGAGCCGCTCGACGCCGAGTCGCGTCAAAGACCGATCGATGATGCGTTCGAGGTCGCGTTTCGTGAGGGTCGGCAGTGCGGCGAGATCGGGCACACACTTGGTGTGCACGCGGATCGGTGGAGCATCGGCACCGCGCTGATTATGACGCACGCGAATGAATCGACCGATCAGCTCCTCCACGCCCGTGTAGATGTCGGCACAGTCGAACGCTGTCATTCCCGCGTCCGCGAACGTCATCATGTCGCTGATCGCGACGTCGGCATCCACGGCACCGTGGCCGCCTGCGAGTTGCCAGCCACCCTTGATGAGGCGAGGGATGCGATAGTCGGGCGCCAGTGACACCTGCGGCAACGTGCTCATGTCGCGTCGTCGCTGCCCTGTGCGGGTAGCGGGACCACGGTCACATCTGCGTGCCGAAATGTCGATGTCCCCGTTCGTGTGATGCGGAACCGTCCGCCGCAATGCGGATCCGGACAGGCGATGTCGGCATCGCTGGTCATCCAGTCGTTGCGATGCGTGGGCCGTTGTTTGGCGGGCAGCAGCGGCAGCAGTGCGGCGAGGGGATAGAGCGGAAACGTCTGGCCAGGAGGAAACAGCAGATTTTCGCCGACCAGTGAGAACCAGTCGCCTTCGCGATGATTGCACACCATCGGGCGATCGGTGGCGATCACGTCGACGCGCAGGTCGTACAGAATGAAGCTGTCGTCCGGCACCGCGGCCGAGTCGTCAGGAATGGATGGCATGGCGCGAACGATAGCCGACGGCGAGTTTCTTCGTCCACATGGCCATCACACCGGACCCGATCCAGCCTGCGCGCCTCACGTTCCACGGCGGGCTTGCCGGCGCCCTCATTCCGTTCGTCGTGTTTCTTGGCGGCGTCGGCACGCTGGCCGTTGCCGGTGCGCCGGATGAGAAAGGCTTCTGGCCGATTCTGCTCGCAGCGTTGATCGTCGGGCTGCTGCTGGCGAAGAATCGCGCGCAATATTGCGATGCGATGCTCGACGGCATGAGTCAGCGCGTCGTGATGGTGATGTTGTGTGCGTGGCTGTTTGCCGGTGTGCTCGGCACGATTCTCAGCGCGTCCGGTTTCGTGGGAGCACTGGCATGGCTGGCACGCAGTGCCCACCTGACGGGCGGCGCGTATGTCGGTGCTGCATTCGTGGTGTGCGCGCTGGTCTCGACCGCCACCGGCACGAGCTTCGGCACGATCCTGCTGGCCGGGCCGCTGCTCTATCCCGCCGGCGGCCCTGCCGGTGCGGCTCCCGCTGCACTGATGGGCGCGATACTCGCCGGCGCGACCTTCGGCGATTCGATTTCTCCTGTGTCGGATACCACCATCGCATCCAGCGGCTCGCAGGACGCGGATATCGGCGGCACCGTGCGCAGTCGCTTGCGGTATGCACTGCCGGCTGGCCTGATCGCGTTCGTTGCCGCGATCGCGCTCGGTGATGGTGCCGCACCAGTGTCTGTACAGCGCGAAGCGGACGCGATGCTGACGAGACAGCCGCTCGCGCTCGTGATGCTGATTGCGCCTGCGCTGGTCATCGGCATGCTGCTGCGTCAGCGCCATCTGATCGAATCACTGCTGGTCGGCTGCGGCATCGCAGCTGCGCTCGCCGTTGCATTCGGCTTCATCACACCTGGCGACGTGCTGCATGTCGCGCCCGGAACGTTCGGAGCCACTGGCCTGGTGGTGGACGGGATGCAACGGGCGATCGGCGTCAGCGTCTTCACGCTGCTGCTGGTGGCCCTCGTCGGCACGTTACAGGCAACCGACGTGCTCGAGCGCCTTGTCAAGACCGCCGAAGGACGCGCGCGTTCATCGCGGATGGCGGAGTGGTGGATCGTCGGCGTGGTGAGCGGCGCGGTGTTGATCACCACGCACAGTGTCGTGGCAATTCTGGCCGTTGGCCCGTTTGCGAAACAGACGGGCGAGCGCTTCGCCCTGTCGCGGTATCGACGCGCGAATCTGCTCGACCTGACGGTCTGCACGTGGCCCTTTCTCCTGCCGTGGTTCCTGCCGACGATTCTCGCGGCCAGCGCGAGTGCCGGTGGAAACGCGTTCGGCATGCCACCACAGACACCGTTCACGATCGGCATGCACAACACGTACGCGTGGGCGCTGGTCGGCGCGGTGGTGCTGGCAGTGACTACCGGGTACGGCCGGAAGTGGGAACACCCTGTGGTACCGGGCGAAGTCGCGCATCCACCCGCGCCAGCAACTGCGCCCCGGTGAACGGCTTCTGGATGAAATCGTCCGACGCACCGACGCCGTCTTCAGGCAGTTCGCTGTTCGAGTAACCGGAGATGAAGATGACGGCCAGATGAGGCCAGCGTGCGCGGAGTCGCGCGGCGAGTTTGGTACCACTCTCTCCGGGCATCATCACATCGCTGATCATGAGCGCAATCTCGTCGCCATGCAGGTCGAAGAGTGCACAGGCGGCGACCGCATCGCTGGCCGTCAGCACGGTGTAACCTTCGGCCATCAGCATGCGCCGTGTGACCTGGCGGACCGCCGCTTCATCCTCGACCAGCAGCAGTGTCTCACCATGCTTCGCATGGGCAGCCGTGCTCGGTGTCGCCGTCACTGGTGGCCGCACGACCGCGTCGACGTAGACGCGCGGCAGGTAGAGCGTGAAGCATGACCCGTGGCCTGGTGTACTCTGTACGTCGATGCCGCCGTTGCTCTGGCGCATGATGCCGTACGTACTCGCGAGGCCCAGTCCCGTGCCCTTGCCACGCTCCTTGGTGGAGAAGAACGGTTCGAAGATGTGACCACGCACCTCGGCGGGGATGCCGACACCGGTGTCCTGCACGGCGAGCGTCACGTAGTCCCCCGGCGGCAGCGCGACTGCGACAGCCGTCGATTCGGTGAGCGTGACGTTGCGTCCGCTGATGACGATCGCGCCGCCAGTGGGCATCGCATCGCGCGCGTTGGTGATAAGGTTCGCCATCACCTGCTCGAGCTGACCGCGATCCATCTGCACCATGCCGAGGTCCGCCGGAAGCTCGAGCAGCAGGCGGCATTGATCACCGGCCAGGCGCTCGAGCAGCCGCTCCATCTCGCGCAGCACGAGATCGGGCTGCAGGCGCACCGGTGCCACGACCGACTTCCGACTGAACGCGAGCAATTGCCGAATCAGGTCCGCTCCACGCATCGCAGCGCTCCGGATGTCACTGACTTCCTCGTGCGCGAGATCGCCGGGCCGCATGCGGGAGAGCGCGAACTCGGAGTTCGCGAGCACCGTCGTGAGGAGATTGTTGAAGTCATGGGCGATGCCGCCGGCGAGTCGACCGATGGCTTCGAGCTTCTGTCCTTCGCGGGCCCGCTCCTCATACCGCGCGCGACTCTCCGCCTCTGCGCGTGCTGCCAGCAACCGCGCGTTCTCGCGCACTGCAATCGCCTGTTTTGCAAGAAACAGCAGATTGAGCAGGATGGCTGCGGCGACAAGCACGCGAAGTGGCTGTCGTTGCTCCGACTGCGCCGCCCAGATCAACACGGCGTATACCGTGATGGCGGCCACCGTCGGCAGCAGGTTGATCGGATTGAGCGACGGGTCGGGTGCGGGTCGCGGACCACTCTCAGTGCGCTGCGTCGACCGCTCGGCGCAGAAAATGATCATCACGTACGCAATCGGACAGACGGCGGCCGCCCACGATGTCAACGGCGATCCGGCGTTCGAAAAATCGAGTTCGAGAACCAGATCGACGGTGCATTGCACGAAGAGCGCGGCGCCCAGCAGTGCAAAGTCATTGTACTGCTGGTTCGCGGCCTGGCGCAGCAGCAGTCGCCCGCAAAACGAGAGCAGCACGATGCACGCCACGGGATATGCGATCGTGAGGGCGAGCTCCCTTGGCTGCAGCTGCCATTTCACCGGCGACACGACGAACGTCCACACCAGAGCACTGATCGCAATCACCACACAGGCGACATCGAGGAGCAGTTTTCTCCACTCGACGGCGCCACGTGGCGCGACCGGGAACTGCCCCAACGCAAAGGCCCCGACGGCGTACGACAGGAGGTACGGCACGTTGGACAAGCCGTAAATCGGACTCCGATGGAGGACGATGTCTTCGACCGCGAAATCGAAGTTGCCGATTGCCGTCAATGAGAACATGATCGCGAGCCATCGGAGCCCGGAGCGTTCCCCGTTGGAGTGCGCGCTGTTATTCGACGCGCGCCACAACCAGTAGATAGCGCCGAGATTCAGCGGGAGAAATCCGAGACCGCCGACAGCCGTGCTGCTGAGCGAGGACACACCATCGAACATCCAATGGTACGTGATGAGCACGGCGGAAAATGCCGCGAAGACGATCCACGTACGACCCGTCGGCGTCTCAGGGCGCTGCGCGAGCCCCGGGGAGGACTCGGCGATCTGTCGGCTGATGATGCTCGTCATGGCCGAAGGCCTGAGATAAGGACGCGGCAGCGAATCGGGTATGCCGCATCCCGGCATCTTCACCAGCCGCGCCTGATGTGTCAACACGGAGGGGCTCGCCAGATGGACAACGGATGGCGCGGCGCCGTCGTCATCCCTTGGTCCGGTCGTTTCCTTGCGTCTATCGCGGCGGGATGCCTTCTGCTGCTTCCACATCTGGCCTGACCGGCACAACTGATGGGCGTGACCACAAAAGCGGTGATTCTCGCACGCGGACTGGGCTCGCGCATGCGCCGCGACGATGGTGCGGCGCGACTCGACGCCGAGCAGGCGCGGGTGGCCGATGCCGGCATGAAGGCGATGATCCCGATCGGCCGGCCGTTCCTCGATCATGCGATGAGCGCGCTGGCCGACGCCGGCATCACCGAGATCTGCCTTGTGATCGGCCCCGAACACGACGCCATCCGCGCCTATTACGCGTCGATCCCGCTCACACGCATTCATGTGGCCTTCGCGGTGCAGCCGGTGCCGGACGGCACTGCCGGAGCCGTCGCCGCGGCCGAGTCGTTCGCTGACGGTGACACGGTGCTGGTGATGAACGGCGACAACTACTATCCCGCCGAGGCCTGTCGGGCACTCGCGCAAGTTGATGCGTCAGGCGTGGTCGGATTCGATCTCGATGGCCTGGTCTCGCGCAGCAACATCCCGGAGGAACGCGTGCGATTGTTCGCGCTGCTTCAGCAGGACGACGCGGGCAACCTGACGAACATCGTCGAAAAACCGGATGCGGCGACATATGCGGCGCTCGTCACGCATTCGAAGGTGAGCATGAACCTCTGGTCGTTTTCGCCCGTCATCTACGACGCGTGTCGGCGAACACGACCGAGTGTGCGCGGCGAGCTCGAATTGCAGGATTCCGTGCGCATCGCGATGCACGAGCTGGGTGAGGTGTTCCGCGTAATCCCGAGCTCTGACGGTGTGCTCGATCTGTCGTCGCGCGGTGACATCGAGAGCGTCGCGGCGGTGCTCGCGCATCGCGCGGTGACGCTGTGACGGCGACGCGTCGACCGCGGTTTCAGCTGATGCTGTTCGCGGCGGGCATCAGTCCGGAGCGCGCCGATGCGTCGTCGCATGCATATCTGCGCTGTGATGAAGCGCTCGACGCACGTGATGCGTCGCCCAGCGGACGGCTCTCGGCTTGGACTCCCGGTCGCATCGAGGTCTTCGGCAAACACACCGACTATGCTGGTGGCCGTTCGCTGCTGACGGCGGTCGAGCGCGGCTTCGTCGTGCGCGCGGCCCCGCGCACGGACACGCTGATCCGCGTCTTCGATCCGATCACCGGCACTGCCTGCGAGACGACGCTGGCCCTCGATGCGTCGGCGCCCGCCGGCCACTGGTCGAACTACGTCGCATCGGTCGCGCGTCGCGTCGCGCGCAATTTCCCCGGCGCGACGACCGGTATCGATTTCGCGTTCACGAGCGATCTTCCGGTCGCCGCCGGTCTCAGTTCGTCGACGGCGCTGATGATCAGCGTCTTCTCGGCGCTGGTATACGTGAATCGGCTGCGTGACACGGAAGTCTGGCAGACGAGGCTTGCGCAGCGGACACAATTGGCCGGCTATCTCGGCGCGATGGAGCACGGCGGCGCGTACGGCGATCTCGGTGGTGACAGCGGGGTCGGCACACTCGGCGGAAGTCAGGACCAGACTGCGATCGTGTGTGCGGAGCGCGGATTCCTGGTGGACTTCGGCTGGATGCCAGTCGAACGTCGCGGCGCGTATGCGCTGCCCGACACGCACTGCTTTGTGATCGGCGCCTCTGGCGTGATCGCCGAAAAGTCGGCCGGTGCGCGTGATCAGTACAACCGCGCGTCACTGATGGTGCAGCACCTGTTGCGATCGTGGAATGACGTGACGACGAGGCAGGACGGTTCGCTCGCGATAGCGATGCAGAGTGATCGCAGTGCACCGGACACGTTGCGCGGCATGCTTGGCGGCATCGCGACCGCCGACTTCACGGCCGCCGATCTGCGTCACCGGCTGGATCAGTTCCTGCTCGAGACGTACGAACTGATTCCGGCGGCGGCCGAGGCGATCGAGGCTCGGGACTGGGCATCGTTCGGCGAAGTCACGGCGCGCTCGCACCGGGCCGCTGAGGAGTGGCTGGGCAATCAGGTGCCGGAAACGATGTCACTGGTGCGGCTCGCGACCGCGCATGGGGCAATCGCGGCGTCCGCATTCGGGGCGGGATTCGGCGGCAGTGTGTGGGCGCTCGTCGAACGGCAACGCGCCGATGCGTTCATGACGGCGTGGCAGCGTGCCTATGTCGCGCAGTTCCCCGAGGCAGGTTCGCGTGCGATGTTTTTTCGGACCGCGGCCGGTCCCGGCGCGATGGAGTGGTCCGATGATCTTCCCTGAACTCCGTCCCTTCTCCTGACTGCACCATGACCGACACGCCGAACGATCCATCGCGCCGAGACCTTCTGAAGGGTGCGGCGATGGCCGGCGCCGGTCTCGCACTTGGCCTGCCGAACAGTGCGCAGGCGGCGTCGGGTCCGATGCCACTCACGCCGATCGCGCTGCCGCAGCCGGAACGCGCGGCGGCGACCATGGTCGGTGTGCCGTTCGAAAAGCGGGATGTGGTGCGTGTCGCAATCGTCGGTACGGGGTTGCGGGGGCGTTCCGTGCTGCACGAACTGCTCGGCGTCGACAATGTGAAGATCACCGCCATCTGCGACACGGTACCGGAGAAACTGGACCTCGCAGTCAAGCAGATGCGCGAGGCGGGGCACACGTACGAGCCGGCGCGGTTCACCGGCGATGACCGCGCCTACGAGCGACTGGTGCAACGCGACGACATCGATCTCGTGTACACCGCGACGCCCTGGCAGTGGCACGTGCCTATCGTGCTCGCGGCGATGAGGGCCGGCAAACACGCCGCGACGGAGGTGCCGGCGGCCTACACCATCGAGGACTGCTGGAAGATCGTCGATACGTCCGAACGCACCAGACGTCACTGCATCATGATGGAGAATTGCAGCTACGGCTACAACGAGTTGCTGGTACTGAACATGGTGCGCGCCGGTGCCTTCGGTGAACTGAAGCATGGTGGTGCGGCGTACAATCACGACCTGCGCGAAATTTTGTTCGAGAATCGCGACGAGGGGCTGTGGCGTCGCGCGCATCACACACTGCGCAACGCGAACCTGTATCCGACGCACGGACTCGGGCCTGTGGCGGCGATGATGAACATCAATCGTGGCGACAAGCTCGACTACCTGGTGTCGATGAGCACACCCGAGATGGGTCTCACGAAATGGCGCGCCGACCACGAACCGAAGGACTCGCCGACGTGGGCCGAGAAGTACGTCACGGGTGACCTGAGCGTGTCGCTCATCAAGACCGCGCAGGGTCGCACGATCCGGCTCGAGCATGATGTGTCGAGCCCGCGTCCCTACTCGCGCATCAACTCGGTGCAGGGCACGAAGGGCATCTTCGAGGACTATCCCGCGCGGATCTACATCGAAGGCGACGGCGAGGCCCATCGCTGGATGCCCATCGATGGATACAAGGCGAAGTACGAGCACGCGCTGTGGAAGCAGCTCGGCGACAAGGCGCGGGCCGGCGGGCATGGCGGCATGGACTATGTGATGGCGTACCGCCTGATCCAGACGATCCGCGAGGGCCTCACCCCCGACATGGACGTCTACGACGCCGCAGCATGGAGCGCCCCGGGACCGCTGAGCGAAATCTCCGTCGCCAAAGGCAGCATGCCCATCCAGTTCCCGGACTTCACGCGCGGCAACTGGAGCGGGGCGCGAGCGATGCTGTAGCAGGAGAGTCGGCATGCGTGGCGGTGCAGTTGCACTTCCAAAGACAAAGTGCGCTCACCGCGACGATTTTCGAGCGAACGCGCACTCAGTGACCTCAGTGCGCTCGGACTCCATAGGCTCTTTGCGGTGTTGAACTACGTGCGGAGCCAGAGGGCACCGAGAACACTGAGTGCGCCGGGAGCGAAGTGTCCTTCAGCGCGGGCCATTTTTCTGGAGCGCCACTGCAACAACAAACCCGCTCGCTGTTACGCGAGTTTGTAGTCCTTGAACTTCTCCCGCAGCGCGCGCTTCAAGAACTTTCCGACGGTGGTTTTCGGGATTTCGTCCACGAATTCGTACGCGTCGGGAAGTTGCCATTTGGCGACGGCGCGCTCGAGGAGATAGTGGTCGAGGTCCGCCTTGCTCGGTGACTGGTTCGTGTCGCGCAGCACGATCACGCCGAGCGGGCGTTCGTCCCACTTCGGGTGCGCGACGGCGATCACGGCGGCTTCGCGGATCGCGGGATGGCCCATCAGCTCGTTCTCGAGGTCGACGCTGCTGATCCACTCGCCGCCGGACTTGATCAGATCCTTCGCTCGATCCTGAATCATCATCGTGCCGTCAGCGTCGATGGTCGCGATGTCGCCGGTGTCGAACCAGCCGTCGTGTTGTGTGGCGGCCGTGGCCTCGGGGTTGTGGTAGTAGCTGCCGGTGATCCACGGTCCACGGATCAGGAGACGCCCCGATTGGCCGCTGCCCCACTCGATTTCGTTCCGATCGTCATCCTCGAGCCGCAGTTCGACCAGCGGTGATGGTCGGCCGCTGAACGTCATGCGGTCGTACTTGTGCTCGCGGTCGTCCGCGAAGTCGCCGGGCTGCACGGTATTCACGGTGCCGAGCGGCGTCGTCTCCGTCATGCCCCACGCCGGTTTCACGTGCAGGTTGTGACGATCTGAAAAGGCCGCGACGAGCGAGCGCGGTGTTGCACTGCCGCCGATCAGCAACGTCCCGAGCGTCGGCAGCTGATGCGGCGTACCCGCCGACTTCGCGCGATCGAGCTCGTCGAGCAGGCCGAGGAAGATCGTCGGCACACCGGCGCAGACCGTCACACCTTCCTCCGCGACGAAGCGCGCGATGTTCTTCGCGTCGGTGAACACACTCATGTACACCTGCTTCGCCCCCGTCATCGCGCACGTGTACGGATAGCCCCATCCGTTGACGTGAAACATCGGCACGATCGGCATGATGCACTCACGCGAATTCACGCCGAGCAATTCCGTGCTGAGGCTGGCGAGACTGTGCAGCGTGATGGCGCGATGGCTGTACAACACACCCTTCGGATTGCCGGTGGTGCCACTGGTGTAGCACATGCCGCTCGCCTGGCGCTCATCGATGTACGGATACGTGAACGTGGTCGGCTGTGCACCGATGAATGTTTCATAGTCGATGGCGCCTTCCGGCAGCCCGCCGGGGCAGGGGCCCAGCACGACGAACGTCTTGATTTTCGGCGCATGCTGCCGGATGTGCGGAATCTGCGCGGCGAAGACGTTCTCGATGAAGAGAATGCGATCCTCGGCGTGAGTGAGGATGTAGCAGATCTGTTCGACGGGCAGCCGGATGTTCACCATGTGACAGACCGCACCGACGGACGGCACGGCGAAATACAGTTCGTAGTGCCGATAGCTGTTGAGCGCCATCGTCGCGACGCGATCACCGGACGAGACGCCGGCACCTGCCAGCGCGTTGCAGAGCTGCATCACGCGCGGATACGTCTTGCCGTAAGTGGTGCGATGGACACCCGGAATCGGCGCCTTGGTCGCTGGATCGACGCCGACCGGCAGCACCGAGACGATTTCCTGCGCGGGGTAGAGTCGCCGCGCCCGTTCGAGAATCGACGGAATGGTGAGCTGGTAGTCCATCATCGTGGATTCGAGCATCATGCCTCCGGAGGCAACGCGTGCGGGCAGGTCGGACGGACTGTCGCGGACAATCGAAGCGCCGGGGCCGGAAGTCAGCAAGACCGCCGGTGGGGCTGCGATGATCGGACAAGCCGCCGGCCGCCGCGTGTCTCTGCATCGGGGCGAACGTCCCGCCCACATGCGTCCACCCGATCCGGAATCCGACTATGCCGATTCGCGTCCTGTCTGCCTTCGCCGATGTGATTCCCACGCCGGTGCCCGTCCCGACACCCACACGGCTGGCGCTGGCCGTCGTCGCCTGCCTGATCGTGGTCAGCGTTGCGCGCAGCGTGCTGCGGGCGCGCCGTCCCATCTGATGCGCGAGGATCCGGCCGGCACCGCGTGGTTGGTTGGCGTGCTGCTGCCATTTGCCCGCGACGTGCTCCTCACGATTCTGGTGGAGGGCCTCGTGCTCGTCGTGGCCCTCGACCCGCGCCATCGTGTCCACACCAGGATTCACGCCGCCTGGTGGCTGTCTGCGTGCACGCTGCCGGTCGTCCAGTTCGTGTTTCCGTTGCTCGCGGCCGTGGGCTGGTCGCGCTGGCAGTGGGTCACGGCGGCAGAGGTGTTCGCCCCGGCGGCGGAATGTACGCTCTTCGCGAGACTGATCGCGACGCGTTCCGATGGCATGCGTCACGCGATGCCGCGCGACATGGTCACGATCGTCCTCGCGAATGCCCTGTCGTTCGGAGTCGGTGAAACGCTGCTGCTGTCCGGACACCGCTGATCATCGTCACCAGGGACCTCGATCCGGACTGCCGATGTGACGCGTGCCACGCGATGGTATCGTTCGGCGTACGAACGCCGCCCGCGCACCCCTCACGACGCACATGAATGCGACACGTCGTCCTTGTTTCCTGCCTGCTGTGCGCGCCGTCGTTCGCGCTGTCACAGTCGCGCGTCACGCCGTCCGACTCACTCTCGAAAGTCGAGCGTACGGTCGCTGCGCACGCCGCTTCGCAAAGCGCCGACGCACTCGCGCTGCTGGAGCGACTCGTGAACGTGAACAGCGGCACGCAGAACCTGGCCGGTGTGCGTGAAGTGGGACGCATGCTGCGAGCCGAGTATGACGCGCTGGGCTTCACGACGCGCTGGGAGGACGGTGCGGCGTTCGGTCGGGCAGGGCACCTCGTCGCGGAGCGCACCGGCGTCGGTCCGCGCGTGTTGCTGATAGGACATCTCGACACGGTGTTCGAGACCGACAGTCCATTCCAGCGATGGGAACGTCTGACGGACAGCACTGCGAAGGGTCCGGGCTCGACGGACATGAAGGGCGGCGACGTGGTGATGCTGTACGCACTCAAGGCACTTCAGGCGTCGGGGCAGCTCGGCCGGATGAGTATCACCGTGGTGCTCAACGGCGACGAGGAATCGCCGGGCGCACCGATCGCCGCGGCACGCCGTGTATTGATCGAGGCCGGCGCACGCTCCCAGATCGCACTGGGCTTCGAGGATGGCGACGGTGACATCCGTACGGCGGTCGCCGCCCGTCGCGGCTTCACCGGGTGGACGTTGCGCGTGACCGGCACGCCGGCGCATTCCTCGCAGATCTTCCGCGCCGACATCGGACCGGGCGCGATCTATGAAGCGGCGCGCATTCTCAATGAATTCCGCGTGCAGCTCGGCGGCGATCCACTGCGCACCTTCAACGCCGGCGTTGCGCTCGGCGGCACGACGATCACGTCCGACAGCACCGGCACGCGCGGCACGGCGTTCGGCAAGAGCAACGTGATTCCAGAACACTTCATCGTGTCGGGTGATCTGCGCGTGATCTCCGCCGAGGCTCTGGCATCGGCCAAGTCCACGATGTCGGCGATCGTTGCGACGCCGACTCCACACACGACAGCCACCCTGACCTTCGACGACGGCTATCCGCCGATGGCGCCAACGGTCGGCAATACGGCGCTGCTGGCGCAGTTCGATCGCGCCAGCCGGAATCTCGGCTTCGGCGAGGTCGGCATGGACAACCCTGCCCGCGCGGGTGCCGCCGATGTGTCGTTCATCGCGTCCACGGTGCCGCAAGTGATCGACGGACTCGGCCCCGGCGGCACTGGCGGTCACACGGTCAACGAGACGCTCCAGACGCGCACGCTTGCCGTCCAGATCGCGCGCACCGCCGTCCTGCTCAATCGCATCACGCGAGCGGCTGTCGTGCCATGACCGCGAGGACTGCGACTGCAACTGCACCAACGCAAAGCTGCACGGCCGCAAAACTGCGCGCGTCTGCATGCCTGCCCCGATGAGCTCCATTATTCGCAAGAGAACTGTGTTGCAGGAACTACACTCGCGCCAGAACTTCCTAGAGCACTTGTCTGGCGCCCGTTGACGAATGCGACGTCGGTGAGTGGAGGTCGCACGCTGTTTTGCGGCCGTGCAGTTTTGCGTTGAGGCAGTCGAAGATCTTTGCTCTCTACTTGATCTGGTACTCGCGTGGCGGGTCGGCGTCGAGGAGCCAGCGAACGAAGTAGTCCCACCGGCGACGCATCATGTAGTTGGATGCGCTGCCGTAGCCGTGGGT
>JACMLX010000118.1 GCA_014379355.1 Gemmatimonadaceae bacterium | reverse complement strand
CCGGAACGCGCCGGTCCGCCGGCGGCACCGCGCGCTGATCGTCCTGCTCGCGCACCTGACGGTGAGCGGCCGACGCGGGCACCGGAGGGTGAACGTCCGGCCCGACCGGCGCGCAAGGCACAGTGGGATGTGGCGCGACTCTATGTCGGCGCAGGTCGTCTCGCGCGCGTGCGTCCGGGTGACCTGGTCGGCGCCATCGCGAACGAACTGCAGCTCGACGCGAGTGTCGTCGGTGCGATCCAGATCCAGGACAAGTTCTCGATCGTCGAAGTGCCCGACGAAATCGCCGACGACATCATCGACGCGCTCCGCAACACGACCATCAAGGGCAAGCGCGTGATCGTGCGGCGAGATCGGGACTGAACTCGATGCGTTGCTGAACTGCTGAATCGCAAGACTGACGCTGAACTGCAAGTGCCTTGACGCAAAGACGCCAAGGCGCCAAGCGTTAAGGCTCAGGGTGATCGTAATTGCTGCATGCCGATGAAAAGGCTTTGGGAACAGCGTCTCGCGAGCGCAGTTTCCAAGGCCTTTTCGGCCGCTTGGCGGAGGAGGCCGCCTCGCAAATGACCGCCTGGCGTCTTTGCGACTTTGCGTCAAAGCCTTTCGCCGTTTTGCGTCAGTTGCCGTGTTGCGATGCAGCAGTTGAAGTGCGGGTCACGCTGCCTTGACGGCGAGAACGGGCTTCGGCGTCTGGGGCGGCTGGCGGTAGACGTAGAAGGCGACGAGGATGCCGCTGATGATCATGATGCTCGAGAGCAGCTGTCCCATCGTGATCCCGAAGGCGAGGAATCCGATCTGCGCGTCAGGCTGACGCGTGAGCTCGACGAGTGAGCGGATGACGCCGTAGCCGATCAGGAATGCGCTGCCGCCCACGCCCGGACGCCACCACCCTTCACGTCGCGCCTTCGCCTCGAACCACCAGAGAAAACTGCCGAGGATGACGCCCTCACCGAGCATCTCGTACAACTGCGACGGATGCCTCGGCACCTGCTGCGGATCGGTCGGGAACACCATCGCCCACGGCACATCAGTCGGCCGACCATACAACTCGGCGTTGATGAAATTGCCGATGCGGCCGAACGCGAGACCCGGCGTGGCGCACAGCGCGAGCGCGTCGGTGAGCGTGTGGAACGGAATCCTGTAGTGTCGTGCCGTCCACGCGCAGGCGATGATCATGCCGAGCGCCGCGCCGTGAAACGACAGGCCGCCGTGCCAGACTTTCAGCCACTCGACGCCCGTCAGCAGCGAGCGATCGTACACCAGCACATAGATCGCGCGGGCACCGACCAGCATGCCGACGAACATCGCCGTCAGGAACGTGTCGAGCCCTTCCGGCGTGAGCGGCAGTGTGCCCTGGGCCATGCGCTTCTTGCAGAGGCGACCGGCCACGATGTAGCCGAGCACGTACATCAGGCCATACCAGCGTATCCGCAGGGGGCCGATGTGAATCAGGTCGGGGGAGATCCTTGGATAGGGCAGCGTCATGGCTGAAAACTACATCGCCTCGTGCGCCGCAGTTTCCGGCCAGCCGCGCCCCGACTGCCACGGCGCCAAACGTCGGTGACTGGTCGTCAGGGCAGCTGCAAGGGGAGAAAGGGCGTCAGCAGCAGTGCGAGGTCCCGTGTCGGCAATGCCGGTCGGGCAAGAATCGCCAGGGCCGCGTCGGTGAGCAGCGTTGTGACGAGCAGGTGGTCTGCTGGTGCGAGTGCGGACTGCACGATGCCTGCGCTCGTTTCGGCGGCGTCTGTCGTGAACCAGGCCAGCATCGCAAGTCCTTCCGCCGCGAGCACCGCGTCGCGCAGCTCACGCGCGGTGGCGCGGCTCTCTGCGCTCACGCGACGGCGTTCGTCGACAACGCAGCGTCGCCACCGCTCGGTCGGCCACGCGACCACGGCATCGAGAAAGACCTGCACCTCGTCGGGCACGGGGCGAACGCTGGTCACGGCACTCATCGCAGACTCGGGAATGGTCGAAGAGAAGTCTGGCCGGTGTGTGGTGAACGTCGCATGAGCGATGCATGCGCTCCGCACAAAGAAGCCGTGAAATTCACTGTCGTCCGGTCACGTGTCCCGGTAACCTTCCGCGGTGCCCCGAGATCCACAGACGCCGACCGGTTCGCTGACGATCCTCGTCATCGACGACGAGCCACAGATTCGCCGCTTGGTGTCGAACGCGCTGACCCCGATTGCGCTCTTCGGCGTCGATGCTGTTGTCGACGTTCGTGTGATCGAGGCTGCGACAGCAGCGGAGGGCATCGACGCGGCGGCGGCGGAGTTGCCGGCGCTGATCGTGCTCGATCTGGGATTGCCCGACCGGCCGGGTCTCGACGTGTGTCGCGAAGTCCGGCGTTGGTCCGCGGCACCGATTCTCGTGCTGTCAGCACGCCATCAGGATACGGAGAAAGTCGCACTGCTCGACGCCGGAGCCGACGACTATCTCACGAAGCCATTCTCGACGGTCGAATTCGTCGCGAGGGTGCGCGCGCAATTGCGCCGGGCGCGGGCAGGGGCCACGACGTCGGTTGCGTCCGTCGTCGTGCGTTTCGGTGACACGACGGTCGACCTGCAGTTGCGGCGCGTGGAACGTGACGGTGCATTGTTGCACCTGACGCCGACGGAATTCGCGCTGTTGCGCGCGCTGGTGTCGCACCCACGCCAGACACTCACACACCGGCAGCTGTTCACCGCGGTGTGGGGCAATGTGGAAGGCGACGCACAGCAGTATCTGCGCGTGTATGTCGGTCATCTGCGTCGCAAGATCGAACGGGACCCGGTACGTCCGCGCTACATCCAGACCGAGGCGGGCGTCGGCTATCGATTCGAGCCCGACGCGCCGCCGGCCGCATGAGAGGCGGCACAGGACACACCGCGG
>JACMLX010000117.1 GCA_014379355.1 Gemmatimonadaceae bacterium | reverse complement strand
TCGTCGACGCGCGCGTGGCGCTGACGACAGCCGGCCAGGCGCGCTGACTGCGGGTGTGACGAGAGCGGGCGACGCAGTCATTGCGTCGCCCGCTCTGTTGTTTTGCGCATCCGGCATCTGCTGCGTCGTCCGGACCCGACCGCGCTGACAGCCGATCAATCGCGTCGGAACAGGTCGTCCACACTCTGTGTGCGCCGCACGGGCGGCGGCAGCGCATCCGCGATCAGGTCGGCGAAACTCTCGCGCGACTCGGCGCGTGGCACCTCGCGATCGATGGGCTGTGCGCGCAGCGACGGCGAGGTGGGTGGAACGTGCGGATCGGGAGCCTGCGCGACGCTGTCGGCACCGGGCGGAGCCTGCGGTACACGTTTGCGCGCGGTGCGCACACCGAGCGCATACATCCGGCGTGCCGCGTCGGCCTGTGCCGGTTGCGCCGCCGCCATCGTGCGGTCACCGTCCGGCACCACGAAGTCGATGCGCGCCGCGTCGGCAAAAGCGACGGGCGTCTCGCGCGGCGCGCCTTCGTCGATGGTATCGGCGTCTGGCATCGTCGGCCGAAGGTCGAGCCACGGCGGCGCCTCGAAGATCTGCGAACCGGCGCGCGCCGGCTCCAGCCGCTCGATGGCCAGCCTGCCTTCGGCGGCGGAGCGCTCACCATCCGATCCCGCGCAGGCGCAGTGGTACGCACCGGCGGGGTCGATCATCGTCGCGCCACCGTCGAACAGCGCGTCCGCCACGGCGAGCAACGGATTCATGCGACCGCCAAGCGTCACGACGTTGCGACGCAGCAACGACTCCACGAGCTGCGGGCGTGGCGCGCCGCCGGGCAGCGACAGAAAGCGTCGCCGATCGGGCGGCAGGCGATCCGTGAAGATCTCCGGCTGTGTCCGCACCACGATTCCCTTCTGTTCGAGTCCGCGCAGGAACGCGTCGGGCATGATCTGCAGATCAATGCTCGAATCCTGTGCACCCGGGCAGGCACCGATGTAGCTGATGTGCTGCGGATCGGGCTGTTCGAGTCGCAGTGCGCGCGCGAGCGCGACGGCGGCCGGCGCGACCGCCACCGTGACGTCAGCGAGGTTGGCCTCGCGTTTGCATAGTTGCGAAAGCGCATACGGGCAGGCGCACTGCACAACGGGGCGCCGCCCACGAAGTTGAGCCAGACGAAGGATCTCACCCGCCACCAACTCGTCACCGAGGCTTGCCGGCACGACGGCATCGAAGCCTGCGGCGAGTGCGGCGTGCATGAGCTGCACGGGCAACGCCGGCAGCGCCGCGAGAAACGCGTCGTTTCCGAGAATGGCAATCGAGAGGGGCGGTGCGCTCACACGAGGGCGTGCCGTGGGATGAGGACGTCGTGCCTATGGCTCAGAGCGGTGGCAACATGCACGCCAACCAAGCTCTGCCATATAACGGCCTCACGTGCGTCGAGGCAAGCGTGCCGTAACTGCTTGCGCCAATTGAGCTTGCCATACCGGAACTCCCTCGCACGCTTCGTCGCGTGGCAATGGTCAACAGCGTGACGAGGCTCCATCTGTTGCGCGTGGGCATCAGAGTGAGCGGAATCCCTGCCGCAAAGTTACAGCGTTTTAAGTATCTTCGCACTGTGAGCGGCGTGCGATGTGGCAGGTGGCCGTTGCGCTGCATACTTCCCGAGTCGACGAAGCCGCCGGCTGCTGCCGTGCACCCCGACGCGCGCCACCCTCGCTGACCGCGATGCTTGCCAATCTCACGCCAGTCGAAATTCGCGATGCCCTCGCCGCGCGAAGTGATGTCCTGCTCGTGGATGTGCGGGAGCCCGGTGAGTACGCCGTGGCGTGCATCGAGGGCTCGGCGCTGATACCGCTTCGCGTTCTCCCGCAGCAGCTCGACCGACTGTCGCGCGACCGTGAGATCATTCTCCATTGCCACCACGGCATGCGCAGCGAGATGGCTGGCAATTTCCTGCTCGCGCAGGGCTACGCGCGCGTGTCGCACATGGTCGGTGGCATCGATCGCTGGAGCGACGACGTCGATCCGGCGGTACCGAAATACTGACGACCCGCGCGCGTGGTGTCGCCCCTGCTGCGCTGGATGGCGAGCCTTCTCGGCGTCGCGCTGATCGCGCATGCGGTCGTGTACTGGACGCGCGCGATGCGCGCGCGCGCCGCGGATGCAGCGCGCCTGCCTCCCGGCCCTGACGGAATCATTCCCGGCGCGCAATCGATCACGCTGCACGCGAGCACGACACACGCCGTGCTGTTGATTCACGGCTTCGGTGACACACCGCAAACGGTGCGATGGTTATCGGAGTACCTGCATCGTGAACATGGCTGGAGCACCCACGCGCCTCTGCTGCCGGGCCATGGTCGTACGCTGGCCGAGTTCGACAGGAGCGGCGCGACAGTCTGGCGAACTGCCGTGCATGCCGAATACCTCGCGCTCAAGGCACGGTACGAGACGGTGGTGCTCGTCGGCCTGTCGATGGGGGGCGCGCTGGCCACGATGGAAGCAGCCGACGACGGCTCGCTCAAGGCGCTGGTGCTGCTGGCCCCGTACCTGACCCCACCCGCCAGCGCACAGCGTCTGGCGCCGTTGGCGAATGTCATCAGCCTGATGATCCCGTATCTCAAGGGCGGCGATCGCGAGCGCTCGATCTTCGACCCAGCGGCACGGGCACTGGCACTTGGCTACGGCGCCGCGCCGCCGAAGCGGGTGCGCGATCTCGTCTCGGTGGCGCACGACGCACGATTTGCGGCCGCATCGGTGCTCGCACCGACGCTGCTGATGCACTCGCGGAGCGACTACCGGATTCCGGTACCACTCGCCGAGGCACATCCGGCATTGTTCACGCAGGCGGTCGTGCGTGAACAGGAATGGGTCGAAGGGTGCGGGCACGTGATCACCGTCGACTATTGTCGCGAACAGGTCTGGGCGTCGACCGCGCGCTGGCTCGCCCGGTTCGCCGGCTCCCCCCGCGACGCGAGTGCCCAGGTAAGCTGATCACATGCGATTTCTCGTCATCGGTGCGACCGGATACGTGGGGCGCAACGTCGTGTCGGTGGCGGTGCGCGCCGGACATGACGTCGTGGCGCATGTCCGTCCCGCATCTGCCAATGGCGATCGGGCGGCGGCCGAGCTGGTTTCCGACGGCGCACGTGTCATTCGCACGGCTTGGGCGCCTGAAGCCTGGTACCGCTATCTCGAAGCGAATCCCCCGGATCGCATCTTCCTGCTGCTCGGCACGACAGCGGCCAAGGCAAAGGTCGCCGCACGCACCGGTGCTGCCGATGCGTCGCAGGCCTCGATCGACCTCGGTCTCACCATGCTCGCCATCGGGACCGCACGCGCCGCGTCGCCTGAGGCCGGCTTCGTCTACCTTTCCGCGTTCGGGGCATCACCCACGGGAAACGAGTACCTGCGGGTGCGGGCGACGGTGGAGGCGGCGCTGGTCGGCGGGCCGAACCCGTTTACTGTTGTGCGACCGAGTTACATCACCGGTTCCGATCGCAGCGAATCGCGGCCTTCGGAGCGCGTGGGCGCGGTGGTGGTCGACAGCGTCTGCGCAGTCCTGCGACTGGTCGGGGCCCGAAACCGTGCGGCGACGCTCGCGTCGATCACCGGTCCGGAGCTGGCGAAGATCCTGGTCGAGCTGGCCGCCGGGCCACTCGATCGCCGTGTCCACGAACTGGATGACTTCCGCCGCTGACGGGATTCAGCAACCTGCCGCACCTTCCGGTAGTTCTGTGTGTCACCGCGCCTCGAGACGCAACGCGGTGTTCCGTGTGGCCCTGATGCTTCCTACCGCCTGAACTCATGCGTATTTCCGTTCTGACCGAGCGCGCCGAGGGCGAACTGCGGGTCGCGCTGGTGCCGGAGAATGTCGTCAAGCTGGTGAAGGCCGGTGCGACGGTGGTGATCCAGAAGGGCGCCGGTGAGCGCGCCTTTCACTCCGATGCCGCCTACGCTGCGGCCGGTGCGACGCTGGCAGATACACCGGCGGACGCCGTCGCCGGCGCGGATGTCATCGCCAAGGTGCAGCGCCCGCTGGCCGACGAGATGGCACTGCTGTCGCCCGGCGTGGCGCTGATCTGCCTGCTGCAGGCGCAATCGGCGGGTGACCTGATCCAGCAACTGGCGACGCAGAAGGTGAGTACCCTCGCCCTCGAGCGGGTGCCGCGCATCACGCGCGCCCAATCCATGGACGTGCTCAGCTCGCAAGCCACGGTCGCGGGCTACAAGGCGGTGCTGATGGGCGCCGCTGCGCTGCCGCGATTGCTGCCGATGATGACCACGGCGGCAGGCTCTCTGACGCCAGGAAAGGCGTTCGTGATCGGCGCAGGTGTCGCCGGCCTGCAGGCGATCGCCACGGCACGCCGACTGGGTGCTGTCGTCAGCGCGTTCGACGTGCGGCCAGCGGCTGCTGAACAGGTCCAGTCCCTCGGCGCGACGTTCGTGAAGTCGGACGTCGTGACGGCCGCCGCCGAAGACAAGGGCGGCTACGCCAAGGCGCAGTCGCAGGACGAGGCGGCACGCACACTCGAGACGATCGGCAATCACATCGTGTCGCAGGACCTCGTGATCACGACGGCCGCAATTCCGGGACGTGCGGCGCCGAAGCTGATCACCGCTGACATGGTCCACAAGATGAAGCCCGGCTCCGTGATCATCGATCTCGCTGCCGAAACAGGCGGCAACTGCGAGCTCACGGTCTTCGGTGAAACGATCGTGGTGGGCGGTGTCACCATCGTGGGCCCGCGCAACCTGCCGGCCACGCAACCGCTGCATGCGTCGCAGATGTTCGGACGCAACGTCTTCACGCTGCTGCAGCACCTGACGTCCAAGGAAGGCAACACCCTCGTCGTCGACCCTGCCGATGAGATCACGGGCGCGATGCTCGTCACGCACGATGGCCAGATTCGACTGAGCTGACCCGCACCCCGACCGGAACCGCCATGACTGGCAACTACATCATTTCCCTGTACGTCTTCGTGCTGGCGGGTTTCGTCGGCTACCTCCTCATCACGCGCGTGCCACCGCTGTTGCACACGCCACTGATGTCGGCCACCAACGCCATCTCCGGCATTTCGCTCGTCGGTTCGCTGGTGGCCGCCGGTGGCAAGTTCGGCACGGTGTCCACGATCCTCGGATTCATCGCCGTGATCTGCGCCACGACAAACGTTGTCGGCGGGTTCATCATCACCGATCGCATGCTCGGCATGTTCAAGCGCACCGAAAAGCCGACCGAATCCGTGACGGTATCGAAGAATGCGTGAGCTCTTCATGCAGGGCTGCTATCTGGCGGCGTCGGTCCTGTTCATCCTCGGTCTGCGCGGTCTCACGAAGCCCGATCAGGCGCAGCGCGGCATGCAGATGGCCGCCATCGGCATGCTGCTGGCGATCGTCGGCACGCTGTGGCATCAGGACATCCTCACCTATCAGTGGATCATCGCCGGCCTGATCATCGGATCGATCATCGGCTACCCACTCGGCAAGTTCGTGCCGATGACGGCGATGCCGCAGCGTATCGCGTTCAGCCACATGTTCGGCGCGCTCGCGGCCACACTCGTCGGCGTCGCCGAGTTCTGGCACTCGTATCACGAGAACATCCCGATCGGCGGCGCCAAGATGGCGGCCCTCGGCTTCGAGGTGCTGTTCGGCAGCCTGACCGTGACCGGCAGCTTCATGGCGTTCGGCAAGCTGCAGGAGTTCATCACCGGCCGGCCGGTGACGTTCAAGGGTCAGAATTTCGTCAACCTGGTCTTGTTCGCTGCCGCGATCGGATGCTTCGGCTACCTGATCTACGATTCGACGAACATGACGGTGTTCTTCACCATGATCGCGATCGCGTTCGTGATCGGCATCACGATGGTGCTCCCGATCGGCGGCGCGGACATGCCGGTCGTGGTGTCGCTGCTCAACTCGTACGCCGGCCTCGCAGCAGCGGCGACTGGTTTTGCCATCGGCAACAATGTGCTGATCATCTGTGGCGCACTGGATGGTGCCTCCGGCTTCATCCTGTCGATCATCATGTCGAAGGCCATGAACCGCAGCTTCGCGAACGTGTTGTTCGGCGCCTTCGGCAGCGGCGGCGGCGCGGTGAGTGCCAAGTCATCGGCCGGCCTGACCGTGCGCAGCATCTCGCCGGAAGACGCCGCCGTGCAGCTCGGCTACGCCTCGAAGGTGATCGTGGTGCCTGGCTACGGCATGGCGGTCGCACAGAGCCAGCACGCGGTGCGCGAGCTGGCGGAGCTGATCGAGAAGAAGGGCGGCGAGGTGAAGTACGCGATTCATCCGGTGGCCGGCCGCATGCCGGGACACATGAACGTGCTGCTCGCCGAAGCGAACGTGCCCTACGATCGGATGTACGACATGGACGAGATCAACGCCGAGTTCGCGAGCGCGGACGTGGCGCTGGTGATCGGCGCCAACGACGTCGTGAATCCAGCCGCGAAGAACGATCCGGGATCGCCGATTTTCGGCATGCCGATTCTCAATGTCTCGGACGCCAAGCACATCATCGTGATGAAGCGCGGCATGTCGGCGGGCTTCGCCGGCATCGAAAACGAATTGTTCTACGACGAGAAGACGAGCATGCTCTTCGGCGACGCCAAGGCGAGTCTGACGAAGCTGGTGGGTGAGGTGAAGACGCTCGAATAGGAACGCTGTATTCCGATACGGCGGATCGCTGGGTGTGGTTCAACTGGATTGCTCGGTCGCAAATGCCTCACTGGCGACGGAATGCGCCGATGACGCGAGTACCGCTCGCGGCGCAGGCGTCCACCGCTTCGGAGAAAAATCCATGCGCGTGACGAATATCATCGGCACTGCAGTCATCGCGGCGACGCTGGTGCTGTGCCCGGCGCTTGGCGCGCAGCCGCGACCGTGCAGCCTGCTGACCACTCAAGACGTGACTGCGATTGCTGGCGAGGCGTCCGGCACGGGATATCCGGATGACTCTGCCGGCGATGCCGACGAGTTCGGTGCCAGGCGGTGGGCGTGCGCGTGGGGAGCGGGCGACGGCAACGTCGCCATCGTAGTGCTGAAGTTTCCAACGGTGGCGGCTGCGACACAGTTCATGACCGATGCTCCCCGATCACGGCGCATGATTCCAGCGGACATTCGGCAACTGACAAGCGAGCCTGGTGTGGGTCAGCAGGCCTGGTGGGGCGTATCGCCATCGTCGGCACTCCTGATCACGCGGCGGAATGACTCACTGCTCATTCTCGCACGCGATGGTCAAGTCGCCTCGGCGTCGACCCTCCGCGCGAAGATGCGCCTGGCGATGGAGGCGGCCCTCACACGCGCACCATGAGCGATTGGCCGGCCCCGAACGACTGCCGCACCGCGCAAGTCGCCTTGCACATCGCCAACTGCGTTCGCGAAATGGCACGCGTTCCGATGATTGAGGAAACGCCGCGTCCAGACCCGCACGTTCGAATCCCAAACGATTGCAGGCTAACGGTTTAAGAGGCTTCAACTGACCAGAGGGTGCTGCCGCAGCGCGTGGTTCGAAGCAAATAAGCGAGGCCGATACTGTCTAGAATATTGACAGTACCGGCCTCTTTTGCCGGTGGCATGATCCGCGATATGGAAGGGAACGCTGAGGACTCGGTCGATGCTGCCGAGTCACCGCGGCAGACACACCGGGCGGTGTGGATGCCGCGCCTCTTTCCCGCCCACTCTCGGACCCTTCATGCGAACTGCTCGCCTTGCGGCCCTTGCCGCACTCCTCGTCCTCCCCGCCATCGCTTCGGCGCAGTCGGCGACCGTGGCGGCTACCGCCACCGTCGTGACCCCGCTGGTCGTGACTGGCACCGCCGGGCTCGCGTTCGGCAACGTGTTCCAGGGCGTCAACAAGTCGGTGCTGTTCAGCGACGCCACCAGCGGTCGTTTCAGCATCACCGGGTTCGGTACTTCACAGGTCGCGATGACGTTCACGCTGCCGACCACGCTCGCCAGCGGAGCGAACACACTGCCGATCGACACCTACGACGTGCGCTCCAACGGCACGAACGTGACGGCTGGTGCGACGGCGTTGACGGTGACGAGTGGCGTGCCGGTGAACGCGAACCTGGTGACCGGCAACCTGTTCCTGTTCGTCGGCGGCCGGGTCGTGCCGGCGGTCGCACAGGCTGCGGGCGCATACACGGCGAACATCGTGCTCGCCGCTGCCTACACCGGCCTGTAAGGAGCACTGACACATGACTTCCTCCCGTCATCTCGTCGCGGCGCTTGCGCTGTTTGGTGCCGCTGGTGCCGTGCAGGGTCAGTCTGCGACCATCGCTGCAACGGCCACGGTTGTCACGCCGATCACTGTCACCGGCTCTGCGCCGCTGGCGTTCGGCAATGTCTTCCAGGGTGTGAACAAGACGATCGCATTCAGCGACGCCACCAGCGGACGGTTCTCGCTCACCGGGTATCTCAACTCCCAGGTGGCGATGACCTTCACGTTGCCGACGACGCTGACCAGCGGTGCGAACACGATGCCGATCAACACCTACGACGTGCGTGTGAACGGGACCAACTCGACCACCGGCACGACGGCGCTGACCGTCACCAGTGGCACGCCCGTGAACTCGAACTTCGTCGCCGGCACCCTGTTCGTCTTCGTTGGTGGACGCGTCCAACCTGCGGCAGCGCAGGCCCAGGGCACCTACACCGCTACGATCGTCCTCGCCGCCGCCTACACGGGGCTGTGATTCCCGTCGTCCGACGGCGCCGACGGGCGCCGCCGGATGATCCGTGCAGTTCGACATCGCTGACCACCCGCAACGATGTACAGAGTTACCGCATTCGCTCGATTGATCACGTGCTGCTGCGTCCTGTCCCTCGCCACGGTGGCGCAGGGACAGACGTCGCTCACCGTGCGACCGATCCAGAATCTGTCGTTCGGATTTCTGCTGCCCGGTGTCCCGTCATCGGTGGACGCCGCCACGGTCACGCGCAGCGGCCAGATCCAGGTCGAAGCGCCACTCGGCACGAACTTTCAGGTGCGCTATACGCTGCCCACCGTCATGAACGGGCCGGGCACCACGATGCCGCTCACCTTCGGCACGACTGACGGCGGTGCTGCGCCGACGGCCAATCCGGCGTCGATGCAGCGCTTCAATCCTGCGACAGCGACACGCTGGCAACTGGTCACCACGACACGCGCCACGTTCTTCCTCGGCGGCCGCGCGGCGCCACGCGTCGGCCAGCCCGTCGGTGGCTATACCGCGCCGATCATCGTGACCATCACCAACCTCGGAGTCTGATGTTTCCCGCCCCGTCCACCCGCGCGGCGCACGTGCTGCTGCGCCTGCGCCAGATCGGCGCGCTGCTCCCGCTGGTGCTGCCAGCGCCCGCGTTCGCGCAGGCGATCCTGGTGGCGCCGCAGAGTGTCGTGATGAGCAGCCGCGATCGCACTGGCACGGTCGAACTGTACAATCCTTCGTCACGTGCGGCGGAGATAACCATCCGGGCAGTCTACGGTCACCCGACCACGACGCCCGATGGCGATCTCACGCTCGCGATCGTCGAGCAGCCCGATTCCACTGAACCGTCGGCGGCCGGATTCGTCGATGCGTTTCCACGTCGACTCGTGCTGCAGCCGAACCAGCGTCAGACGGTGCGTCTGCTGGCGCGACCGCCGGCTGGACTGGCCGAGGGAGAATACTGGGCGCGCCTGGTGATCGCGGCGCGGGATGCCGAGGCGCCCGCGCCGCCCACGGACAGCACCGGTGTCACGATCGGGCTCACGCTCGAGGTGCGCACGATCATCGCCGTCAACTATCGCAACGGCGCGCAGCGCACCGGTGTGCAGCTCGGTGAGCTGTCGGCCAGCGCGACCAGTGATTCCCTCGTGTTGCGCGCACCGATGCAGCGCACGGGCACCGCCGCATGGATCGGCCTGACATCCGTCAAGCTGCTCGATGCAAGTGGCGCCGTCGTCGCATCGCAGACGATGCAGACGGCCGTGTATCAGTCGATCTCACCACGGTTCACCTTCGCGCGACGCGGCCTGGCGCCGGGTCAGTATCGCATCGCGGTCGACATGACCACGGATCGACCCGACGTCACACAGAGCACGCTGCTTCGCGCGCCGCCGCAGCACGCGGAAACGACCGTCACGATCCCGTCCAGCGGCGGCTGACGGTGGTCGCCGCTCGTAGCCGCGCTGCAGTCGCTGCGGCGTTCATCTTCGTGATGAGCGCCGCCTCGGCGCGTGCGCAGGCCACGATCGAACCGACCCTGATGGACGTCCGACTGGGGCAGCTGGCGTCGCTGGCGTTGCGCGGCGAACGCGAAGGTGAACGAGCGTGGCTGCCCGTCGCTGAACTGGCGTCGGCGCTCGAAATGGAAGTGGTCGTGCGCTCGACCTCGCGCGTCGAGCTGCGACGCTGGCCGTCGCGCGACCGGCTCGTGTTCGACGCCGACTCGATGATCGTACGGACGGGTGCGTTGCCGCTGCGCATCACTGCCGGCGCACTGCGCGTGTTCGACGGCGAGCTGCTGGCGGATATCGTCACGCTGCAATCCGCGTTGCGCACGACGTTCGAGATCAGCTGGATTGACCTGATCGTCTCACTGCCGCTGATCGATTCGCTGCCGATCGGTCGGCGTGCCGCACGAGAGCAGGCGCACGCCCGGCTGCTCGCGCGAGGGAGTGCCGACGCAGAGCGTGCACGCGTCGCACCGCTGGCCCGTCCACTCGCCGATGGCGCGGTGATCGACTACTCGCTGTCCGTGCCGCTCACGGGTGCACAACGCGACATCGGCTGGTCGAGTGCCGTCGGCCTCGATGTGCTCGGTGGATCGCTCGAACTGAGCACCGGAGCGATCACGGGCGGCACGCGCCTGCCCACGCTCGCGTCGTGGAACGGCGTCTGGCGCACCGGTCGCAAACTCACGCAATTGCGATTGGGTGATGGCCTCGGTGGCGGACCGGCACCACGACTCGGTCGCGGAATCATGCTCACCAATTCGCCGTACGCGCGGCCGTCGTTCTTCGGACTGCAGACGCTGCGCGGCGATCTGCCACCCGGCTGGACCATCGAGGCCTATCGCAACGGTGAGCTGGTGGCGGTCGACACCGTCGGCCGGGGCAGCGGATACCTGCTGCAGATGCCGGTGCTCTATGGGGAAAATCCGGTCGACCTGCTGGCCGTCGGTCCGTTCGGGCAGACACGTGCCTTGTCGGAGAACCTGCGCATCCTTGCCGACCTGCTGCCTCGCGACAAGAGCGAATACGGTGTCAGCTTTGCACAATGCCGCCTGCGCCAGCAATGTCAGGCCGCCGGCACGTTCGACCTGCGCATCGGGCTCACCGATCGCTGGACGATGCGCGTCGGCGTCGATGCAATCGCGCGCGACACGATCGGCTGGCGCGAAGCCCCGTATCTCTCGTTCGTCGGCGCGCCGTTGTCGTCGGTGGCGGTGCAGCTCGATGCGGCCGCACAATCACGCACGCGACTGGCCGTCAATGTCGAGCCGTCGCGCAAGCTGCGGATGTCGCTCGAACAGCAATGGTTCGGCGCCGATCCGATCGACCCGCTGCTGACGGCGCGTCGTCGCACGCAGAGCAGCATGTACGGCTACTGGCGCGCGCTCGACCGACGACAGACGTCAGTCGAGGCGAGTCTCGATCACAGCGTCTTCCTGGACGGCGGCGATCTCACGCGCGGACGGATCGGGATCGGCACGCAGGCGATCGGCTTGCGGCTGCAACCGTACCTGCGATACGACCAGGCGTCTCGCAGCGGATACGCCGTCGGCGCCGGCGGCATCGAGGCCACGTTGCTGCCCGACGGGAGTCGCGGGCGCTACCTCGGTGCCTCGCTGCTGCGAGTCATTGGCGAATTCGATGCACGTGGGCGCGCAGTGCGCGAGGCCATCACGCTCGCCATGCCACTGCCGGGTGCCTTCCGCATCGATGCCGGCGTGGCGATGCAGCGCGGCCAGCGCGGACCGCTCGCCACCGTCACCATGTCGCGCGACCTGAGTGCGTTCCGCAGCTACACGTCAGCGACGATGTCGAGTGGCTCGTCGAGTGCGCTGCAGAGTGTGCAGGGTTCGGCGCTGCTCAGTCGTGGCGAGCGGCGCCCGCAATTCGTGACGGGCCCGTCGCTGCAGCGCACGGGTGTGAGCGGCGTCGTGTTCCTCGATCGCAACGCGAATGGTCGGCGCGATGTCGATGAGCCGGCCGTCCCCGGCGTGCAGGTGCAGGTCGGAACCGGCTGGTCGCGCAGCGATGCCGAGGGTCGCTATCGCGTCTGGGACCAGGTGCCGTTCGTGGCACTGCCGGTGCTGGTCGACTCGTTGTCCCTGCCGTCCCCACTCTGGATTCCGACCATTGCGCACGCCAGCATCGAGGCGGGACCGAATCGTTTCGAGCCGATCGACATACCGCTGGTGGCGGGCGGCGTGGTCGAAGGGCGCGTCGTGTGGGAGCGTCCGGGAGGTGTCTCCCTGCCGCCGGTGCCGCTGGTCGTGACCGATGCGCGCGGCGACGTTGTGGCGCGCGCCGAATCGTTCAGCGACGGGGAGTTCGTGATGTTCGGCGTCCGTCCCGGCACGCTGACGGTGCGTGTCGACGCGGCGTGGCTGGACAGACATCAGCTGACGGCGGAATCGCGGACCTTTCCGCTGGCGTCGACGGACGACGGCGCGACGGTGCGAGTGCCAGCGATTGCCCTGCTTCCGCGGCGCTGACGTCTCGACCACACGTCGGATCGCTGAACCCATGCGGCCACTGCCACTGCATGGCTCGCACGGAGACACAGGGCCACGGAGAACTGCGTGGCGGTGTGCGGGTGGTCGGCGCGCAGCCTCGTTGAACTGCTGCACGCGGAGCCGCAGGGCCGCGGAGATGGAGGGAATGTGCGCACGTCCGCGTCAACAGCAGTTGGGGCACCAGTTTTTTTGGGAAGGGCAACTGCATCACGCAGTTCCTTGCGCGAGCGAGTGGTCGCGCAGCACCGCCGTTGCAACACGCAGTCGCAGTGCTCCGCGGCGCTGCGGCTCCGCGCCTCCCCGTGCCGGTTGTTGGCGTCGCGCGCGCATGACAGCCGCGAGCACCCAGCTCTCTGCGGCTCCGTGTCTCTGTGCGAGCCCGCAGTTGCCCGACCGGCGATCCAGGGCGAACGCACCGAGATGTCGAGCGGCCGGCCTTCAGCAGCCTCAGTAGGCGACCACGGACCGCGTGACGAGGGTGCCGGCCGGCACGACGAATTGTGCAAACGCCGGCGACAGCAACGACTGCGACTGTTCGAGCGTGACGACGAAATCCAGCGCGCCGGCGGAGGCCGTCGGCAGCTGCAGCATCACCGTGCGCACGGCGCACCCGTTCGTGCTCTCCAGCACCGAGCGCGACATGCGCCGTACCGACGCGGCCGTCCGCAGATCCACCGAGAGCGCCCCGGGCCCGCAGCCATCGACGCGCACACGCAGCTCACCCGGGACGGCCGTCCACCCGGCGTCGATCAGCATCAGGGGGCGTGGCTGCACGGTCGCGCTGACCATGATCGAGGCGTTCTGCGCGCGCGTCTCTTCCGGCGTGGCGACGGCGAGCACGAAGCACGAGGCGATGCAGGGCACCAGCGGCGATCGGGAGATCGAAGGCATGGCACAAAGTGTCGGCAGGCGAGCTTTGGCTCATGAGACGCGCGGCATCGCGATGTCACAGGGTGCCTGACTCGACCGTTGCCTGAAGTGTATCGTCGGTTTCCCGCTGCGCGAGGGCCGCCTGCCATGGTTCCGCGTCTCGGTCGCGCTACTTTGACCGGTCCCGGGAGGCGCGTCTCGACGCGTGCCCCGCCCGAACGTCGCTGTGGTAACCACCCGAGTACGGAGTGCTGGTCGAATGCCCGGTTTTGCGAGTCTTGCACGTGAATGGTGGATGCCCGTCCTGTTCGTGCTCGTTGCGGGCCACGTGACGAATATCTGCGTCACGCTGTTCCTGCACCGTGAGCAGACACATCGCGGCGTGCGTTTCCCATACCTGGTGTCGTTGCCGATGCGTGTGTGGCTCTGGCTGAGCACAGCGACGGTGACCAAGGAATGGGTCGCCTGTCATCGCAAGCATCACGCCTTTGCGGATCGCGAGGGTGACCCGCACTCACCAGTGATGGAAGGGCTGCGCAACATCGTCGTGAAGGGCGCTTTCTACTATCGCACCGCGGTCCGGCAGCCGGGAATCCTCGAGAAATACGGCAAGGGCACGCCGTCGGACTGGCTCGAGAAACATCTGCTCACCCGACACAGCTCGCTCGGCATCATCGTCATGCTGCTGGTCGATGTGTATCTGTTCGGCTTCTTCGTCGGGGGCATCGTCTGGGGCCTGCAGATGATCTGGATTCCCTTCTGGGCGGCCGGGATCGTCAATGGCGTCGGTCACGCCGTCGGCTACCGCAATCACGATGTGAAGGACGAGAGCCGGAACATCGTCCCGATCGGCATCATGATCGCGGGTGAGGAGCTGCACAACAATCACCACGCCGACCCGCACTCCGCGAAATTCTCGCATCGCTGGTTCGAATTCGACATCGGCTGGATGTACATCACGCTGTTGTCGTGGTGCGGGCTGGCGGAAGTGAAATACGCACGCACGAGTCCCATCGGCGCGGTCGTCGGCAACGACTGACGAGCCGGCGCAGTACCGCGATCCGCGATGCGGGCGAGTGCCATTCGGCGCTCGCCCGCATCATGTTTGATGGATTCCGCCGGCACGAAACCGGCGATCACCTTCCGCTTCGAGTCCGCCGTGCCCGACCTCACTTGCAGCCGCTGCGGCACCACGCGCGCCGGCTTCGATCGTCCACCGTTTCCCGGCGCCGTTGGCCAGCGTGTCCTGGCAGAGATCTGTCAGGTGTGCTGGGGTGACTGGCTGAAGCAGCAGACGATGCTGATCAACCACTACGGCCTCAACGTGATGGATCCCCAATCGCGTCAGTTTCTCGTCAAGAACATGAGTTCCTTCCTGTTCAAGGCCGGTGACAACGCAGACATCGACACCACCAAACAGGGTACGATCACACACTGATGCGACGCCTCCTCCGCACTGCCGCGCTCACGCTCCTCCTGCCGAATCTCCTCACGGCGCAGCGCGTGACTGCGCGGGACAGTGTGTGGGTGCGCACGACGCTCGCCGCGATGACGTTGCGGCAGAAGGTTGGGCAGATGGTGTGGCCCAGCGTGTTCGCCGATTACGTCGCCACCAGCGACTCGGCGTGGGCACGGCTTCGCACCTGGATCGAGACCGATCAGGTCGGTGGCTTCACGATGTCCATCGGCAGTCCGATGGAGATGGCGGCGAAGCTCAACGCAATGCAGAAGCTGGCGCGGGTGCCGCTGCTCGTCGGTGCCGATCTCGAGGCCGGCGCCGGCTTTCGCGCGAGTGGTGGATTCTTCCTGCCGAACGCGATCGATCTCGGCGGCGCGACGCTGTTCCCGCCGCTGATGGCGCTCGGGGCGACACGCGACACGTCGCTCGCGTACGCCTACGGCAAGGCGACGGCGGTCGAGGGTCGCGCGCTCGGCATTCACATCGTGTACGGGCCGGTGCTCGACGTGAACAACAACCCGGCGAATCCGGTGATCAACGTCCGGAGTTTCGGCGAGGACCCTGCGTGGGTGAGTCGCCTCGGCGCTGCATTCGTGCGCGGTGTGCAGGAGAACGGCATGATCGCCACGGGCAAACATTTTCCGGGGCATGGCGACACCGACGTGAATTCACACCTCGCGCTTCCGGTGGTGACGGCGTCGCGTGCACGACTCGATTCAATGGAGCTTCCGCCATTCCGCGCGAGTATTGCGGCCGGCGTCGGTGCGATGATGACGTTTCACGGCAGCATGCCGGCGCTCGATTCGACTGGCGCACCCGGTACGCTGTCGGCGGCCGTACTCACCGGACTCCTGCGTACGGAGATGGGATTTCGTGGCCTGATCATCTCGGATGCGATGGACATGCGTGGCGTGCTGGACAAGTACGGCGCGGTCGAAGCGGCGAAACTGGCAGTGCTGGCTGGCGCCGACATTCTCATTCAGCCGGAGAATGTCACGCAGACGATCGATGCCGTCGTGGCTGGAGTTCATGAAGGCCGCATCCCTGCCGCACGCATCGACGCGGCTGTTCGACGCATTCTGCTGTCGAAAGCCGGGCTTGGTCTGCAGCGCTCCGCACAGGTGGATCTGGCGCGCGTTCGTGCGGTCGTCGGTGACACGGTAAACCGACGTTTATCGGAACGCATCGCGGCACGTGCAGTGACGCTGGTGCGCGACTCGGCACAGCTGATGCCGCTCACGACGGCGGGCGCAGCCACGCGGCGCATACTGCATCTGGTCGTGTCGCGCAGCACGAATCTCGGCGCGGGGACGACATTTGCGGTGGCGCTCGGTCGGTCGGCGGGGCGTGTGCGTACCGTCGTGTTGCATCCGGACGATCCGTTCGTGGACCCGGCGCGCATCTTGCCTTTGCTCGATTCGTCCGATGTGGTCGTGATGGGTTCGTACATGGCGCAACAGTGGGATCAGGCGTCGGCCGGCGCGCCCGACGGGCTTGGTGCTTTAGTGAGCGCAATTCAGCGCCGCGCAAAACCGTTGATTGTGATTGGCTTCGGAAACCCGTACCTTGGTGCGCAGCTGCCGCAGGTCGGATCGTATCTGATTGCGTGGAATGGCAGCCGGGCGTCGCAGCTCGCTGCGGCACGGGTGGTGTTGGGCCTGCAGGTGCCCAATCGCTATATTCCGATAAGAATGTCGATTTCTCCTCCGATGCCGTAACAGGGCATCACTTTCCGTACACCGGCAGCCACACCGCGCTGACTGCCAATCGGCCGCTCATTCCGAGTGTGTCCGATCCCGGGCGCGAAGGACGACGTGGGCATGCGCAATCTCTTCTCGCTGGACCTGGTGCTTCTCTCGCCGCGTGACGGCGAGTGGTTCGTGTGCACGACCACTGGTGCAGCACGAGCGCGCGGGTCGGCGCGCGTGTTGCCGTTCATCGGCGTCACCAAGGCGCCCAGTGATGCGTTGCCGGCGCTCGCCAAGTCTTTCGCGACGAAGACGGTCGGAGCGGCGCCGCGATGGATGACGCAGGTCGGTGCATTCTCGGAGGGGACACACCCGGCCGACACCCCGATCTCGATTGCGTTCGTGGCCGTGTACCCGGACGGCACGGTGCACGATGACGAAGGATGGGTGCGGGCCGAGTCGGCGGTGTTGCCGCCGCGCCAGAAGGCACTGCTGAAGGCCACACTCGGCATGCTGAAGCATGCGGTCGAACACGAGCCGATCGCCTTCCACGCCCTGCCGACGACGTTCACCCTGCGCGAACTGCAGCAGGTGTACGAGCTGCTGCTCGAGCGTTCGCTGCACAAGGCGAGTTTCCGTCGCTCGCTGCACGCCGCACACCTGGTGGAGCCGACGAAGGCCTGGCGTGCCGAGGGACGCGGTCGTCCGGCGCAGCTCTACAAGTTCGCCCCGCGTCGCCGTCGTGGTGCGGTGCGTGGCGTCCGATTCGAGCTCGCCCGCTGAGCTGCATTCGTCTCGCACGAACGGCAGACAAAAAAGGCCGGTGATCCCGAGATCACCGGCCTTTTTCGACTGCCATTGCTATTGGTTACAGATCAGACCTTGGTGACGGCGTCGGCCTGCGGCCCCTTTTGTCCCTGCACAATCTCGAATTCGACCTTGTCGCCTTCGGCGAGGGACTTGAATCCCTGCGACTGAATTGCGCTGAAATGGACGAACACATCCGGGCCACCCTCATGTGCGATGAACCCAAAACCCTTTGCATCGTTGAACCACTTAACCGTTCCCTGAATCCGTGCCATGATGTGGCTCCTCGCGTCCCGCCGGTCTTGCATTGAAGCGCGAGCGACGAACCGTCCCTCGTGCAGCGCCGTGACACACCAGCGGTGAAGTGTCCGTGCGCGGTGGTGCGCTGATCGATTGTGCATGAAACGAGCCGCGGCGTCCGGAAGAACCAGACGCCGCGGCGGGCCCAACTCAGCAATCAGTTGTCAGCGCCGGTGTGCCACCGGCGTCAGGCGGCACCAGCGATATACCGCGCAACACGACCACATGTTTCACAGCGCAGCGTCACGTGACTGCGCGGTGGCGGTGGCATTAGAGCCGGTTCACGCTCGAATTGCGCCGAGGCGCAGGACGGGCAGACCAGTGGAATTCCTGTTCGGTCGCTGGCAATCAGGTTCAGCGCCTGAGCAGGGTTGTACGACGCGGGCCGAGGCTTACGCATGTACCCTCCAAATTGTGGTCCCTTTGGCAGATCGAACGCCCTGTGCCATTGGGCTATGCCACAACTCTAATGACCAACGGAAGGGCAGCAAAAGGGGGCGCGCCTATATTTCCGGAGACCATTAGGACCGTGAGTCTGCGCCCTGCCGAAACTGGCCCGGAGACACGATCGAGCATTACACGCAAGAAACTGTTGGGTTGATGTCGGCAATTGTCGTGATGCTGTCAACCTTTCGAACGTCCGGCGCGCGATGAGTAGCCGAAAGTAGCATAAGCCCATCAGTATCGTGCATGTACGGGCGCGTCTCGGTAATGCACGTCAATGAATCATGCAAATGTCGGCTCTGTCGCTCGTGCGTGGGACCGATGCACGAAGCGCAACCTGCCATTCTGGCTGGCAACAACGTCTCGAAATTATCCGGATTGTGACGCCCCGGGGCGCAAGAAAACGGCGGCAATCACCACTGGCGGTCTCTTCCCGGGCCGTGCGACGACGTCAGCGGCGCGACAGGCAGCATTCCGCGCACGAATGCTCGGTCACCAAGCGATCGTTACGCCTCGTCCCAGCGGAACGGACGCCGCCACAGGCGGCGGTCGAGCTGCCACGACTTGCGTGACGACACTTCGTCGCCAGGCGAGAATATTTCAGAATCGGCAAGTGCATCGACGAACGAATCCGCCTTCGCGCTCGTTTCATCGGCCCAATGCAGAAGCTCTGCCTCCAACGTCATCGGTTGCACCGGGCTGCCGAATTCGAGCGAGCCGTGGTGTGACAGGATCATGTGCTGCAGTTCGGTGACCTGGTCATCACCGAGCGTGCATGTACCCGATGCACGAGCGGCCGTCACGCGCTCGGTGAACATCAGGCAGCCAAGCACGACGTGCCCGATCAGGTGATTGCGCGGATCGTATCCGAGTCCCTTCGCATCGACGGTGTATGCCTCGACCTTGCCGATATCGTGCAGCAGCGCGCCGGACACCACCAGATCCACGTTCGCCTTGCGCATCGTCTTCGCCATGTGCTGTCCGATCGACGCCACTTCACACACGTGCAACAGCAATCCGCCAAGCTTTGCGTGATGCCCGCGCACGGCACCAGGCGTGCGTTCGAATCGCGCGCGAAACGCATCATCGGCGAAGAACAGATTCACCGCCTCGCTCAGGCGTGGCGTACTGATGCCGGCGCGAAGCTTGTCGAGCGCATCCCACAGGCGCTCCGTCGCATACTCGACGCGCGGAAGGAATTCATCGATGCGCTCGGTGCCGGACGGGAGCACGCGTACCGGGCCCGTGACCTTGAGCTGTCGCGCGCCGGTCTTGGCGTAGACCTCCACCGAGCCGAGCACCTGGACCACGCGCCCCTTCTCGACCCCATCGAGCCACGCGGCGTTGTCCTTCCAGACCGGCGCGGTCTGCAGCGCGCCACTGGAATTGCCGAGTGTGAGCACCCAGAACGGATCGCCGCCGCCGGTGGTGCGCTCGACGCGCTCCAGCACGAGCAACTCGGCCGAGACCGATGCGCCAGCGGTGAGTTGCGGAAGACTGAGGGGTGCCATGGTCGGACCGTGCGAAGCGGGAAGGGAACGGGCAGTGGATCACCGGCAAGATGTGACCGTGGCTGCTGCCCTGTCGAGCCGAAGAAAATGCCGTATCATCGTCTCAGCGCTGCGGCTTCCCCGCAGGCTCCGCAGTAGGGAACCTCTCCAGAATTGGGGCCCTTCCGAATTCTGCAGAGATTCCTTAGCCCGCACCACGATGAAGCGCTACCGAAACACCATCCTCACGATCCTGCTGCTTGCCGGACTTGGCGCCATTTTCTGGACCAAGACCATGTCGGCGCAACTCGCCACATGCGAGGTGTGCGTCGTGTTCAACGGCCAGCGCAATTGCTCCAGGGCCAGCGGCGCGTCGGCGTCGGAAGCCACGCGAACCGCGCACTCGACGGCGTGCGGCCCGATCGCCAGCGGCATGAACGAAAAGATTGCGTGTGACAGTCGGCCACCTGACGTGCAACGCTGCGATTCGCCGACGAAGTAACACACCGACCCGGGCGCCGCCGTCAGTTGAAGAACAGGACGTCCCCGTCGCTTTCGAGCGCGAGTTGCAGATGCGCAGCGCAGACGCCGCACACCATCTCTGCGATCCAGGCGGCGCCGGCGATGTGATCGGTTGTTTCGGCCGCGCGCAGCTTCAGCTTCTTGTACGTGTATTCGCTGCAGCGCGGGCATGGCTGCGCGCGGGCAATTCGCTCGGCGCGTTCCTTCGAGACGATCGTCATCTCAGAAGCCGACACCCGGCGGCAGGTCGCCCGGCGTGCGCGGCAACATCGGCTGCGTGGCCCGCGCCGGTTCCGCATTCGAACCACCGGATGTGCGCGCAAGCAGTTCCTTGATTCCGCCAAGCGCGCCCATCATTCCCGCGGCCTCCGCCGGCAGGAACACCGTGCTGCCTTTGCCTGCCGCCAATGCCGGCAGCATCTCGAGATACTTCTGGCCGAGCAGATACATCGCCACCTGACCATCGGGCAGTGCGTCGGCGATCCGGCGGATGGCCTCAGCTTCGGCGGACGCCATGGCGAGCCGGGCTTCGGCGAGACCAGAGGCGCGCAGGATCGACGCTTCGCGTTCGCCCTGTGCCTTCTGGATCTGCGATTCGCGTGAGCCTTCCGACTCGAGAATCTGGGCTCGCTTGGTGGCTTCGGCGTTTGTCACCGACGCACGACGCTCGCGCTCGGCGCGCATCTGCAGTTCCATCGACTGCTGAATGTCGCGTGGCGGCTCAATGCTCTGCAGTTCGACACGCGTGACGTCGACGCCCCAGCCGATCGACGCTTCCTCGATCGTTTCGCGCATGCGGACGTTGATGCCATCGCGGCTGGTGAGGGTGGTGTCCAGCTCCATCTCGCCGACGATGTTGCGCAGCGCAGTGCGCGTCAGCGTTTCCAGTGCGAACGGGAGATTCTGCACGGAGTACGTCGCCTTCTGCGGATCGGCGACGCGGTAGTACATGACGGCATCGATGTCGATGGTGACGTTGTCCTTCGTAATCACGGGCTGACTGGGGAAATTGAGCACCTGCTCACGGAGATCGATGCGCGACGTCGAGCCGCTGGTCACCTTCTTGACCCCGGAGACATCCTGACCGAAGAAGCGAACATCGATCGTCCGCGGCCGATCGATGAACGGGATCAGCACGTTGAAGCCCGAGCGCGCGATGCGGTTGAAGCGCCCGAGCCGCTCGATGACCATCACTTCGGCCTGACCGATGATCTTGAATGAGCTCGTGCCGACGAACAGCACGACCAGGAGTATGACCAGCGGAAGAATCCACGCCATTGCAGCATCCCTGTGCAGAAGGAAGGAACCGATGCGATGGATTTTAGTGGGCTGCCGGCGAAGTATCGCGCTCGGACTCTGGCGAAGAACGCGTCGCACACCGGTCGAGCGGCATGCGGCGCGTTGTGCGTCGTCGGGTGCACCGCGACGCGATTCAGCTCAGGCGGCGCTTCCGTACGACCAGTAGCAGGCCGCCGAGGCCCGTGATGAGCAGCAGCGCGGGCGCCGGCTCCGGCACGAGCGCAGTGGCGCCGGTGAGGAAAAGTCCGTCCGTTCCGCCATCGCCGTTGAGCACGAACGTGATCGTCGTCTGCTGACCGACCGCGAGTCCCGAGATGATGAACGGCATGGTGCAGTTCGGATAACTCGACCCGGGAAGAAATCCGTCACCGTCGCGGCAGAAGCCGAACAGGCCCTGGCCTGGCTGTGCGATAAACGCGTCGAGGACGCGTGTGCCGCCGACGAGCGCACCATTGGCGTCGATGGTGCCGCCGATGAACGCGCCAAGGAACAGGTTGTCCCAGCCGAGCCGACCGGCGACCTGGTCTGTGGCCGCAGTGAGCGTGGTCTGGAACAGGTACTCGACGCGCGCGGTGCCCGAGCCGCCGCTGACCGGTACGCTGCCCGACGCCGTCGCTCCGATCCACCGCGTATCGGACGCGTTCGGATTCCAGACCGATGGAATACCGCTCATGGTGGCGGCGTTGGGCGCAAAACCGGGCGTGACCATGGCGCCGTTGATCCCGCGCCAGCGCACGGACCAGATCGGATCGCTGGCTGCCGCGATCAAGCCTGTGTTGGCCCACTGCCCGCTGGCGGCGGAGCTGCTGACGGCGAGAAGGACGACTGCGCCGATGGCGCGAGACAGCGGGGAGGGGCGCATGAGCGGCAACGGAGGCTGGCCCAACGGCGGGCGCGAGGCGTCGGTCGGAGCTCCGTCGCCTCAGTTCGTGGACGAGCTCATGCGTTTGCGGTCACGGGCGCCAGTCGGCGATGAAGAGATTCGTTTCGGTCTGTTTCTGGTCGAAGCGATTGGACGCCCAGATGATGTGCTTGCCGTCGGGGCTGAACATCGGGAAACCATCGAACACCGGATTGCTCGTGACCTGTTCGAGGTTGCTGCCATCGAGGTTGACGAGGTACAGATCGAAGTTGCCGCTGCGCGGACTCTTGTGATTCGACGAGAAGATGATGCGCTTGCCGTCAGGGGTCCACGACGGTCCGAAATTCGCGCCGCCAAGGTGCGTGATCTGCTGATTGCCGCTGCCGTCCGCGTTCATGACGAAGAGCTCGACCTTGCTTGGCCGGATGAGGCCCTGCTTCAGCAGGTCGCGATACTGCGCGAGTTCGAGCGAATCCTTCGGATGATGTGCGCGATACACGATCCTGGTCCCGTCCGGTGACCACCATGCGCCGCCATCGTATCCGGGTGTGTTCGTGAGCTGCTTCACGTCGGTGCCATCGATGTTCATCGTGTAGATGTCGAGGTCACCGCCCTTGAGTGAAGTGAACACCATCCGCTTGCCATCAGGCGACAGCACACCCTCGGCCGTGTACGCGTCGTAGTTCGTGAGCCGACGCATGTCGGTGCCGTCACGGTTCACCGTGAAGATGTCGAACTTGTCGAGCGGCCAGACGTAGCCCTTGCTGGGATCGGGCTTCGGCGGACAGATGCTGTCATGCAGATGGCTGCTGCCGAAGAACAACCGATCACCGCCGGGAATGAACCAGCCGCAGGTGGTCTTTCCGTTGCCGTTGGATACGCGGCGAATGCCGGAGCCGTCCGAGCGCATGACGTACTGCTGATCACAGGTCCGCCCGTTGCGCGACGACTGGAACGTGATCCACTTGCCGTCGGTGCTGAAATACGCTTCCGCATTTTCACCGCCATCGGTGATCTGGCGGATGTTCGTGAGATGCGGTTCAGCCGGATCAGTCGGGCGGGTGATGCTGACACCCGGCGTGGGCGCGGGCGCGCGGCCTGACGACGAGGGTGATGAGCAGGCGACGAGGACGAGTGTCGTGACCAGCGCGACGGGCAACACGTGGCGTACGGGCGTCATGACGAGCGATGGCGGTGAAACGACGAGGGGCCGGACACGTTGTCCGGCCCCTCGAAAAGCTATTTCCTGCCCGGCGACATCGGCCGTCCGTGGAACTACGGACGACGGGTCGTGGTGGCAGGAACGTTCCCACCGGCCATCGTGAGCAGATCGCGCTGCGTGCCGCCGCGGTGCAGGAGGGTGATGGCCTTCTGCATCTGCGGATCATCCGCGAACTGTCGCTTGGCGACCGTCGAGTCACCGAATGCGGCCTTGGCGATGCGATTCGACAACAGGCGATCGACGTAACCCGGGGCCGCGAAGAAGGTCGCCGAATCCACCGGCACCTTGGCCGCCTGGATGCGACGGAAATATTCCGCACGCCATGCAGGGAGCACGGTGAAGTTCGGACTCTTGACCTGCGGACGAAGTTCTTCCGCATACTGCGCCAGCGTGGTGTACGCCTCCTGCACCTTGCCGGCGATCTGCTTGGCGGCCTTCTGTTCGATGGTCGTCAGCGTGTCGGGTCGCACGGTGATGTCCGGTGAGATACCGCCGCCGCCATAGATCACGCGGCCTGCATCACTACGGAACGCGGGGCGCGCCTTCTTCGCGCTGTCGGTCTCCAGCGAGTCCGGCGCTTCGTCTTCCACGAAGCGACCATTGACGAACTTGCGTGGACGCTGAATCGAGCGGCCGCTCGGCGTGAACCACTTGGCGGTCGTCATCTTCAGTGCGTACCCGCCATCGAGACGGAACAGCGACTGCACCAGGCCCTTGCCGAAGCTGGTCGTGCCGATGATCAGCGCGCGATCGTGATCCTGCAGTGCACCGGCCACGATTTCGGATGCCGATGCGGTGCCATCGTCCACCAGCACGACGACGGGCAGGTTCGGCAGCATCGGCTCTTCCTGCGCGATGAACTCCTGGTTCATGTCGGCGCGACCGCGATAGCTGAGGATCTCCTTGCCCTTGGGCAGGAAGAGATTGCTCATCACGAATGCCTCGTCGAGAATCCCGCCCGGATTGTTGCGCAGGTCGAGAATCAATGACTTCATCCCTTCACGCTGCAGCTGCTGGATGCCGCGGATGGTTTCCGCCGATGCAGTCTCGTTGAAGCCCTGCACCGGGATGTAACCGATCCCCCCATCGAGCATCGTGACGAACGGCACTGCCGGAATGTGAATCGTCGCACGCGTGAACGTGGCGTTGATCGGCTCCGGCACGCCGGGACGCTGAAAGCGCACCCGCACACGCGTGCCGGGTTCACCTTTCAGCTTGGACGACACGGAATCGACGATCCATCCACGCGTCGATGCGGAATCGATCATGACGATGCGATCACCTTCCGCGATCCCGGCGCCAGCGGCCGGTGTGTTCGGAAAGACGCGATTGACGGTGATGTTGCCCTTGATGTCCTCGATCTGCATGCCGACGCCGGCGTAGCGACCGTTCGTGCCCTGCGTGAACGCAGCGAATTCCTTCGGCGTGTACAGCGTGGTGTACGGATCGTTGAGCTGACTGATCAATCCTCGCGCGGCCTTCTCATACAAGGCCGTCGCATCGACCGTATCGACGAACCGCTCCGAGACGCGACGCAGGACCTGATCGAACAGCATGGCGCCGTCTCGCGCCTCGCGGCTCTGCCAGACGAAACCGCCGGCCACGAGCGGCACGGCGACGAGGAGGGTGCCGACAACGGCACGACGCGTACGCGACATGAAAACCTTCCAGCAGGAAAGGGACGGACGTCGGAGTCTTCCGAACGGCTACTGTACCGGGACGCTCAAGGCAAGTTCCGGATTGCCGACGGCTTCTGAGGCACTACGCGCCGGGTGCGCCTTTCGTCACGTCCAGCGGTATTCCATATACCACGAGCGGCCGTCCTGCGTTTCCTCGGCCGCATGCACGATGCCCGCCGCGACGAGCATTTCGCTGGCCGGTTTCACGACGCGAAGGATGTGACTGGGATATCGCTGCGTGAGAGGAAGCAATTCCGCGAGCGAATCGAGCGACACACGCCAGCGTCCGTCAGCACCTGCGGCAAGCTGGACGGCGATGAGACGGTAGATGCGGCGCGCAACCGGGGAGAGCAGCGTCGAGTAGCCGCCGAGGCGGAGCGATGTGACATGCCCCGCGTCGAGATTGCTGCGCACCTGCGGCGCGAGAGTCACGCGTGCCACGCCGGGTTCGGCGGCCGTGACACTGGGAAAGAGCGACAGCTGATCCCGATCGGCCGCGCGCCGCCGATCGACCGTGGCCGCGCTCAGCAAGGTGAAGGCACCCTCGAGCGGCTTCGAGTGAGCGGCGTCCCAGTACCCACCGGCACTTTCGAGCGTGGTGCGTTCCAACCGTGCGAGCGCGCCGCGCAACTGTTCGTATGTGCGCCCATCGACGCGGCGTCCCATGGCGCGCAGAAAGGCATGCAGCGTGAATGTGAGGACACCATCGGACGGCCGACCCGACTCCTGATAGCGGTACAGGAGCTCGATATACACATCCTGATCGAATGTGCCGGGCAGGCGATCACCAGGCGCCGGCAAGACGCGCCAGCGACCACCTGAGGGAGCGGTGTACGCGATCGCACCTTCCTCGTTCGAATCACTCAGCCGGAAGAGCGGCAGCGCTTCAAGCGCACGATCGAGATAGACGAGTCGCGACGCCGCGCGACGCTTGTTCGCTGCACTGCCGGCGAGGTCACCACCGCGCGACGCACCGGCCGCATGCTGCGACGCCGGTGTCACCGGGAGATGCTCGGCAGGCGTGAGCACGATCAGGTCCTGGCTTCGGCGCGACCGAGTGCGGCGCGGATCGCCTCGCGCATTGCCACGACAGCATCGTCGCGTGCGCCCAGCGCATCGGTGCGCACATGCAGTTCGATGCCATCGGCAATCGGCACACGGCGCCACTCGGCAATCGGCTGCACGTCATCCTGACGCACGGTGACGTCGGCACTGTGTGACAGCGCCGGTGCGAGTGCCGTGGCCACGCGACGCTCGAGCTGCTCACCACTCACGCCGGCGAGCTCCTTCTTGATCACTTCAAGCGTCTGCCCCTCACGCTGCCGGATCTTGATGGCGAGCAGCTGCAGCAGATGACGATAGCCATACGTGGCGGTGGTGCCGGCGCCTTCCGGTCGATCGAGCAGCCGTTGCGCGACGTAGAATCGAATCGCACGCGCACTCGGTGCCGCACGCGCCGAGGTGTTCGTCGGGCGAAAGCCGGCGGCATCGACGAGCGCAGTGGCGTGCGCGGCGAGGCCACGCGCATTCCAGGGGGCGTGCCGACTATGGGCACGAAGTAGTGCGACCGGAGAATCGGTCATGCGTGGGGAGTCTGACGAGGTGCGCGCGCTGACTCATGTCTGCGACACGGCGCGCTCCGTAAGAACACGGTAACGCGCCGTCACTGTCAAGCCTCTGCTGTGATGCTGGCAGATCTGTCTTCGATGCACATGCGCGCCAGGCATGATGAAACATCCCCCGCTCCCCCCGCTCGCACCATGCCTGGCGTCACACGCGTCCCTGCATCCACTCACGATGCCAGAAATTCGCCCGGCGACAGCGCAGACGACACGCCATGCTCTCGTGCGAGTTTCGAGATCACCGACAGATCCACTGGCTTCTCGAGGAAATACGTCGCATTCAATCGTTCGGATGCATGGCGATTGTCATCATCGGGAAACGCCGTGAGCACGATCACCGGGGTGTGCTGATGGACGAGACCCGCCGCGGCAAGAATCTGCAGACCACCGTCGCGGTTCCCACCGAGGCGAAGGTCCGTGATGATCAGATCGAACGGCGTCTCGCTGAACAGCGCGACCTTGGCATCGGCGAGCGTCGCAGCAGCAACGACGATGACCTCGTCGGACGCGAACAAATCGACGAGCGATTCGCGGATGGAAATTTCATCTTCAACGATCAGGACATGTCTGGGCATACCGGGTACAATGCCACAAGCATGCCACACGCTACGAGAGCTTGAAGTCGTTACAGGTCATCGAGTTAGCGATGAGCGCATGCAGCCGGAGAGAGTTGCCGGCGACCGCTTTCCGGACGAATTTCAATGCGTGGTCCGGTATCCGGACAAACCCCGTCCGCACGATGGAGCTAGGCGGAAGCGCGTGCCCGCAGCTTTTCGTGGAGCGTCGACCTGGCAATGCCGAGCAGCTGCGCCGCCTTCGCACGATTGCCACCGGTCTGCAGGAGGGCTGCGTCGATGGCGCGTGCTTCGGCCATCGCGAGCGTCGCCGCCGGCGGATCACTGGCCGAGGCGACGGCACTTCGTGTCGATGGCAGCGCCAGCATCGCCGCCGTGATCGGCGCACCTTCCGCGAGAATCGAGGCGCGCCAGAGTGTGTTCTTCAACTCGCGGATGTTGCCCGGCCAATCGTACGCCGCGAGGGCAGCCTCGGCAGGCCGCGACAGGGTGGCGCCTCGAGGTAGGAGGGCGCGGGCGAGGGGCTCGATGCGCTCGCGCTGGGCGCGAAGAGGTGGAAGCTCGATCGTGAGCACCTGAAGCCGGTAGTATAGCTCGGGGCGGAACCGCCGGCTCTCCATCGCCTGCAGCAGCGGCTGGTTGGTCGCCGTGATCACGCGTGCCTCGGAGCGAAGCTCCCCGATTCCCCCGAGGCGGCGGAAGGTCCGCTCCTCGATGACCTTCAAGAGCCTGGGCTGCGACTCCGGCGAGAGCTCGGCGATCTCGTCGAGGAAGACCGTGCCGCGCGCGGCGACTTCGAGCAGACCGCGCTTGGCCTGCTTCGCATCGGTGAAGGCGCCGCGCTCGTGGCCGAAGAGCTCACTCTCGAAAAACGTGGATGTGAGCGACGCGCAGTTCACCTCGACGAAGGGCGCGGCCCGACGATCGGAGCGATCGTGAATTGTGCGTGCAACGAAGCCCTTTCCGGTGCCCGTCTCGCCGATCAGGAGAACGGGAGCATCGCCGTTGCGGGCGGCCAACTCGATCAGGCGGTCGACGGTTGGAGCGACCGCGAGCCCGCCGGCGTCGCCCGCCGTCTCGCGTGCCCGAAGCACGCTGATCTCGCGGCGCATGCGAACGATCTCCGCGGCCCGGATCACCGCCGCCTGGAGGGTCTCGAGGTCGACCGGCTTCTCGAGGAAGTCGACCGCTCCGTCCTGCATCGCGCGAACGGCGGTCGAGACTGCGCCGTGACCGGTGAGGACGATGATGGCAATCTCCGGATCGTCGGCGCGAATCACCTCGAGGAGAGTCAGGCCATCGGCGTCGGGAAGCCGGAGGTCGATGAGGGCGACATCGGGAGAATGCTCGGCCATCGCGCGCCGGCCCTCTGATGCGGTCGCCGCCGCTCGCGCGGGAAAGCCGAGCGTTGCGAAGAACTCCACCAGGGTCTGGCGAATGGTCTCGTCGTCATCGACGACGAGAATGGACGGGCTCATGCCGCCGGAGGCAGGACGATCGTGACGGTGGTGCCGGACTCGGCTCCACTTTCCAGGGCGATCGTTCCGTGGTGCTCATCGATGATGCGCTGGCAGAGGGCCAGTCCGATGCCGGTGCCGCCGGCCTTGGTCGAGAAGAAGATCTCGAAGGCGCGGCGAAGCGCGTCGGAAGGCATGGGTGGCCCGCCGTTGTGGAGGCGGCAGCGCCATGCGCCGGTCGGTAGCACGGTGGTGACGAGGGTGAGGTCGCTCGCTTCCGGCGCCGCATCGACCGCGTTGAGCAGCACGTTGACGAACACCTGGGTGAGCTGTTCCGCGTCGATCGCGCAGCGAGCCGGTGACTCGCTGCGAGTGCGGTGCAGCTGGAGGGAGCGGCTCTCGAGCCGGCCGCGCTCTCCTTCGAGCACATCGTCCCACACGGCGTCCGGATCGCCGGTCGTGACGGTGAGGGAGCTCGGCCGCCCGAACTCGAGGAGCTCGGTCGCCATGCGGTTGAGCCGTTCGACCTCGCGCAGGATGCGTCCCACGTTCTTCTCGACGACCGGGTCCTCGCGCGCGCGAAAGCGGAGCAGCTGGGCCGCGGAGGAGATTCCGAAGAGCGGATTGCGGAGCTCGTGGGCGACGCCGGCGGCGACTTCCCCGATCGCCTCGAGGCGGCGCTTGTGCTCGACGCGTCGAACGAGCGAGGCACGCTCGATGGCCGCCGCCGTCTGCGCCGCGATCGTCGCGAGCACCCGGCGCGCTTCGTCGAGGCGCTGGTGAGAGTCGATCGTATCGGCGCGGACCGTGATCGCGCCGAGCACGCGCTCGGAGGAGGTCATCGGGGCGGTGAGCTCCATGCCGCCGTCGGCGTGGTGAACGACGACGGCTCCGAGCTCCACGGCGCCCTGCCAAATGGACGACAGCCGGTTCTCGGTGGCGGCGATGCCGTCCTCGTATCCCGAGGAGTGGGCAACGTGGAGGGTCGCGGTGCTGTCATCGGCGACGGCGATGGCGATGGCGTCGTGGGGGATTGCGCGGCGAATCTGCTGAGCGACTTCCTGAAAGGCGCGGTCGAGGGCGATCGGGCGTGAGAGCGCGATGCCCGCATCGATGAGCGCTTCGCGGGACCGGTGGCTCGGGGTGATGTTCACGGTGGAGAAGACATAGCCGCTCACGGTGTGCCCATCGTGGAGCGGGGAGATCTGCATGAGGAACACCCGCTCCTCGCCAGGCGAGCTGCAGGGAAACTCCCAGGTCACCGCCTGGGAGCGTCCGGAGCGGAGGAGCTCCATCGCGCGCTCGACCTGCTCGCGTGCGCCCGGATCGGCGAGTGCGCTCCACAGGGATGCCCCGACGAGCGACTGCTCCTCGGCCAGGGCCGGTGCTCCGTTCGCGCGCGCGAACTGGGACCAGGACCGGTTCGCGCTGGTGATGCGTCCCTCGAGATCCACCGTGTAGACGGTGAGCGGGAGCGCATCGAGCACGCGTCGCTCGAAGACATCCATGGGCTGATATCTAGCCGTGGCTGGCGGGAAACGAAACGGCGGGGCGTGCAGTCGCACGCCCCGCCGTTCGCACGGTCTCAGTGACTCAGCGGCGCCGCGATCCGCTCTTCTTCGCGCCGCTCTTGCGCGATGCTCCACCGCTCCGGCCGCTCTTCTTCGAGGCAGATCCGCTGCGGGATGACTTCTTCGCGCCGCTCTTGCGGGATGCACCGCCGGACTTGGCGCCGCCCTTCTTCGACGATCCACCAGAGGCCTTTCGGGCGCCGCTCTTCTTCGCGGCGCTGCCACGGCTTCCGGATCCGCTCTTTTTGGATGCGGACTTCTTCGCGGGGCTTTTGGACGACGACCCGGTCTTGCTGGACGAGCCGCCCTTGCTCGCTGCCGAGCTTTTGCCTGCCGAGCTCTTGCCTGCCGAGCTCTTGCTTGCCGGACTCGAGCCGCCTGACCGTCCGGCGGAGCTTCCTGACGATCCGGCCGAGCTTCCGCCGGAACGACCACTGCTGCTCATGCCACCGCTGCTGCTTCCGCCGCTGCCGCCGGACGATGAGCCGCCGCGATTTCCGCTGCTTGCGCCACCGCTCGCTCCGGATGATGCGCCGCCGCGGCCGGAGGCGCCGCTCGATCCGGACGATGCGTTGCGGTTGCCACCAGTGGTCCCGGACATCGATCCACCGCCGCTGCCGCCGGAGGATGGTCCACGGCTGCCGCTGCTCCCGGATGT
>JACMLX010000116.1 GCA_014379355.1 Gemmatimonadaceae bacterium | reverse complement strand
GGCGATGAGCGCGGCTCAGCGACCCGGCGCGGCCCCCGCGGCGCGCGTCATGATCGACGTGCGCGACGTCTTCAAGACGTTTGCGACGAAGAAGGGCGACGTGCACGTCCTCGACGGCGTGAACGTCGCGATCCGCGAAGGCGAGTTCTTCGCGATCGTCGGTCCGTCCGGTTGCGGCAAGAGCACGCTCCTCAACTGCATGGCTGGCTTCGAGAAGGTCTCGAGCGGCGCGATCGAGATCGACGGCGAACCGGTCGGCAAGCCGAACCCGCGGCGTGTCTTCGTGTTCCAGGAGACCGGCATCTTTCCGTGGTTCTCCGTGTGGGACAACGTGGGCTTCGGCCTGAAGGGCATGAAGTTCGAGCAGAAGCACGAGCACGTGATGAAGTACATCCGGCTCGTCGGCCTCGAAGGCTTCGAACGCGCCTTCCCGAGCGAACTCTCGGGCGGCATGAAACAGCGCGTCGAGTTCGCCCGCGCGCTCGCCGTCGAACCCGACGTGCTCTACCTCGACGAACCCTTCGGCGCCCTCGACGCCTTCACGCGCATCGAGATGCGCCGCGAGATCGTGCGCATCTGGCGCGAGACGAAGAAGACCTGCATCCTCGTCACGCACGACGTCTCCGAAGCGCTGGAACTCGCCGACCGCGTCGCGATCATGACGCGCCGCCCCGCGACCATCCACTCGATCCTCGACGTCACGATCCCGCGCCCGCGCGACTCGGATGATCCGGAGTTCCGCGGGATGAAGGACGAGATCTTCCGCGTGCTCGGTGTGGAGCGTCGCGTCTGAGGTCGCTCCCCGGATAGGCACACGGCGTGTCGACAGGCGGGAGTCGGAAACGAAGGCGCCTCCGCGAGTCGAGGACTCGCGGAGGCGCATGGTGGAGAGACTCCGTCGCTTCGACGCTCAGTCGAACACGTAGAACGGATCCGCACGACGGCAGCCGAAGCCGAACGTGAAGGTCGCGGCGTCGAGCGTCAGCGGCTGCAGCCAGCCCATGATGCAGCCCGTCAACTGGTTGCCGAGTGTGGCCTTCAGTTCGAGCATGCAGTCGGGGTCGTGGAGGCCGAGTGTCGCGTAGATGGTCGTCAGCGCGGGCGGCAGCCACAGCTCACCGGTGAAGCCGGGCAGCACGAGCGGCGGGCACACGAGCGTGGGGCCGAGCAGCACGAACGAGAAGTTGCCGGGCGTCGAACGCACGCCGTAGCCGAAGAGCGTCGGCGTGCAGGCCGGGTTGGCGTGCGGGCCGCTGACGTGGTACTCGGTGTCGTTCGGCCACTGGTAGTACGTGTGGCCGTCGTTCGCCGAGCCGTAGGCCCACAGGGTGCCGGTGGAGTCGACGATGGCCGCCACGTTCTCCTCCACGACGGGCACCAGAGCGAGCGGAAGCACCGCCGCGGGAGCGGACCCCGACCTTCCGCGACTCGCTGCCGCCGCCGCGTCCCTCGCACAGAACATCCGCATCTTCGGACATCTCGCGGTGCCACTCGACCCGCTCGGCACCTCGCCGCTCGGTGCTGCCGAACTGACGCCGGAATATCACAAGATCAGTGCCGCCGACCTGGCCCGCGTGCCTGCCTCATCGCTCGGGTACGAAGATCCGCGGTTCCGCACGGCCGCCGATGTGATGGCGATGCTGCGCCGCCGCTACTCGTCGCGCCTCGCGCTCGAAGTCATGCACCTGCCGGATGAAACGGAACGCCTCTGGTTCCGCACCATCCTCCGCGACGAGAAACTCACGCGACAGCTGACCGCCGCCGAGAAGGTCGCAGTGCTCAAGCGCCTCACACAGGTCGATGGCCTCGAACGCTTCCTCGGTCGTGCGTATCAGGGGAAGAAGCGCTTCAGCATCGAGGGCACCGACGCGCTTGTCCCGATGCTCGATACTGCGATCACCGAAGCCTCCGAGCACGGCACGTCGGACGTCGTGATCGGCATGGCCCATCGCGGGCGCCTGAACGTGCTCACGAACGTGATGGGCAAGACGTACGCAGCGCTCTTCGCCGAATTCGAAGGTCGTCACGACTCCGCCGCCGACACCGAAACGGGCGACGTCAAGTACCACATGGGATACGAGGGCACGCGCACGCTGCCGACCGGCGCGCGCGTCGACATGACTCTCGTGCCGAATCCGAGTCATCTCGAGTTCGCGAACCCGGTGATCAACGGTGTGGCGCGCGCGCGCCAGCGCATTCCGGGCCGCACGGGGCGACGTGATCCGAAACTGGTGCTCACGATCTGTGTGCACGGCGACGCCGCATTCATCGGCGAAGGTGTGGTGGCCGAGACGTTCAACATGAGCCGACTGCGCGGATATGAGGTCGGTGGCACGCTGCACATCATCGCGAACAACCAGGTGGGATTCACCACCGATCCGATCGACGCGCGCAGCACACACTATGCGAGCGACCTCGCGAAGGGTTTCGACGTGCCGATCGTGCACGTCAACGCCGACGATGCGGAAGCCTGTGTGATGGCCGTGCGCATCGCGATCGCCTATCGCACGCGCTTCGGCAAGGATTTCCTGATCGACCTGGTGGGCTATCGTCGTCATGGTCACAACGAGACCGACGAGCCGCTCTTCACGCAGCCGGAGTTGTACGCGCGCATCAAGGCGCACCCCACGCCGCGCCAGGTCTGGGGCGCACGCCTGGTGAAGGATGGCGTCATGACGAAGGCCGACGTGGACGCGATGGACGCTGCGTTCGCCAAGGAACTGGAAGGCATCTTCGACACGGTACACAAGGCAAGCGTGCCACACGAAGAGCAACCACCCAATCCGCCACTGCCCGGTCCCGTCGTGACGGCCGTGACGACGAAGCGCCTGCTGGCGCTCAACGAGGCATTGCTCACCTGGCCGAAGGAGTTCGTCGTCAATCCGCGCCTCGCGAAGACCCTCGAGCGCCGTCGGGACGGCCTCGAGAAGGGGGTCGACTGGGGTCACGCGGAAGCACTCGCCTTCGGCACACTGCTCGAGGATGGCATGCACGTGCGCCTCACCGGTCAGGATGTCGAACGCGGCACATTCAGTCATCGTCAGGCGGTGCTGCACGACGCGAACACCGGTACGACGTTCACCCCACTCCAGCACGTGCCGAACGCGAAGGCGACGATGGAAGTCGTGAACAGTCCGCTCAGCGAGACGGCCGTGATGGGCTTCGAGTACGGCTACAGTACCGCCGCACCGGAGACGCTCGTCTGCTGGGAGGCGCAGTTCGGCGACTTCGCCAACGTGGCCGCGCCGATCATCGACCAGTTCCTCGTCGCCGATCGCGCGAAGTGGCAGCAGGATTCCGGACTCGTGTTGCTGCTGCCGCACGGCTACGAAGGTCAGGGACCGGAGCATTCGTCGGCGCGTCTCGAGCGGTTCCTGCAGCAGTGCGCCGAAGACAACATGACCGTTGCCTATCCCAGCACGCCGGCGCAGTACTTCCACCTGCTGCGACGCCAGGCGCTGCGCGACTCGCGGCGTCCGATGGTGCTGATGCAGCCGAAGTCGATGCTGCGATTGCCTGACGCGATGAGTGGGATCGCCGATCTCACAACCGGCGCGTTCCAGCCGGTGATCGCCGATCCGACCGTGAAGGGACGTGAAAAGAGCGTCACGCGACTCGTGCTCTGCACCGGCAAGATCTATCATGAAATCCACGCCTCGAATCCCGGCGAGTCGGTGGCGGTCGCGCGCATCGAGGAACTCTATCCGTGGCCGACCGAGTTGATCGCCGCGATGGTCGCACAGTTCCCGAACCTGCGTGACGTCGTGTGGACACAGGAAGAACCACGCAACATGGGCGCGTGGACGTTTGCCGATCCACGGCTGCGCGCGTCGCTGCCCGCGACCGTGTCGCTGCAATATGCCGGTCGTCCGGAACGCGCGAGCCCGGCCGAAGGGTATGAAGCGTCGCACAAGGCGGAGCAGGCGCGCATCATCGCCGATGCGCTCGATCTGTCACCGGCGACGCCACGCACGAATGGACTTGCCGAGCAGGCAGCCGCAGTGAAGACGAATGGCCGGGCGCCCGCCGCCGCGGCGAAGCAGGTCACCAAGGCTCGCAAGTCGTCGGCACGTCGCTGACGCCAGGCGGGACCGCGGTACACGGCGCGCCCGTCTGTGTGTGATCGACGGGCGCGCCGACGTACGACACTGCCCGTGTTCGCGGGCGCGTCGATTCCTCACAGTCCATGCTGATTCTCGTGCGTTCATTTCACCGTTCCGCTGCCGTCGCGCTCATCACGCTCGGCCTGCCGCTCGCGACGCACGCGCAGCAGGGCGCCGTGGCGCTGTACGATCTGTCCGGCGCACTCGGGACGACCGGTCGTGTCCTCATGATCGGCGCACATCCTGATGATGAAGACACGCAGCTGCTCGGCTGGCTCTCGCGTGGAGCCAGGGTCGATGCGGCCTATCTCTCGCTCACGCGCGGCGACGGCGGACAGAACGCCATCGGCAACGAGCTCGGTGAAGCGCTCGGCGCGGTCAGGACGGAAGAATTGCTCGCTGCCCGTCGGCTCGACGGTGCGCGACAGTTCTTCACCCGGGCCTACGACTTCGGTTTCTCGAAGACCGCCGACGAGACATACAGGCACTGGCCGAAGGATTCGGTCTTCGGTGACGTGGTGCGCATCGTGCGCGCGTTCCGTCCGCAACTGATCATCGCCGTGTTCAGCGGCACGTCGCGTGACGGGCATGGACATCATCAGGTGTCCGGCATGCTTGCCCGGGAAGCGTACGATGCGAGCATGGACACGGTCCGTTTTCCTGTCGCGGCGTATGGCGCACCATGGACGGTTGCGAAGTTCTATCGCGCCGCGCGATTCAATGCTGCGGCCGCGACGCTCAAGCTCGATGTGGGCGTCTATGATCCGATTCGCGGCCAGTCGCTCGGTGAGATCGCGGGCGCGAGTCGCAGCCAGCATCGCAGTCAGGGGTTCGGGGTGGCGCAACCACGCGGAACATTGCCAGACTATGTGCGCCGCGAAGCGTCCCGGGTGAACGACACCACGCCTGCCGACAAGGAACGCTCGCTGTTCGATGGCATCGACGTGACACTCGCGCGTTTCAGCGGTGTCGGTTCGCCGGCGCAGCGCGCGAAGTTCGATTCGCTGACGCGCGCGATTGCCGAGCTGCGCACGACGCTCGATCCACAGCACCCGTGGAATTCGCTGCACCGCATCGACACGGCGCGCCGACTGCTGGACGCCTGGTGTACGGCCGGCGTTCCGGCCCGCAGCGACATGTGTCGTGGTGAGCAGGGTTTCCCGGTGACGGGCACTCCCTCCGATGCAGATCTGCTGCTGAGCGCCGCGCGCACGTTCGGCCAACTGCAGCAACTCGCCGCGGCGTCCAGCGGCCTGATGCTCGAAGCGACGGTCGCGCGGGAGCTGATCGCGGAAGGCGATACGGCATCGCTGTCGATCCGCGTCACGAATCGCAGTCCGTTCGTCGCGCGCGTATCGGTCTTCACGCCGAGTGCGTCGAACACGCCGGTGCCGCGCGATTCGATCGCACCAGGCGACGCGTATGTCACCACGCTGCCGCTGCCCTCGTATCCACGCTCGGCACCGTGGTGGCTGCGGCGCCGGCCGGACGACGCGCTGCTGAATCAGGGCAACGCGATCATCGAACCGACGGCGCGACTTGGTGACATGTTCCTCGAGCCTGCGTCGGCGGCCGACGACGAGGCACGCAGCGCACGACCCGACGCATCGGTGCCGGCGCTGATCGATGGAGTACCGGTGCAGCTCAGCGCGCCGATCACCTATCGTCGCATCGACGAGGTGCGAGGACAGATCGACAGTCCGGTGATGTTCGTGCCTCGTGTGACGCTCAGCATCGACGGTGGTCCGGTGGGTTATGCGCGTGCGAACGCGCCGTTCGATCGCACGATCACGGTGCGTGTGACTGCCAACGGCCCGGTCGATGTGCCGGTGACGGTGCGACTGCTCTGGCCGAAGGGCCTCGGTGGTGACAGTGCGGCGAAGACCGTCACGCTCGGCGTGGGCCGCGACGTCTCGGTGCCGTTCCGTCTGCGCGGTTCGCTGGCACGCGGTCGATATGTGCTGAGCGCGAGTGTCGACGCACGCGTCGGCGGCGCGTCACACACCTATGCGACTGGATATCAGCGCATCGAGTATCCCCATATCCGGGCGCAGCATCTGTATCGCCCCGCCGCTGTGGCACTCGAAGCGGTGGAGACGGGCGTCGCGCCCGCGGGCCCCGTGGCCTATATCGATGGCCTCGCGGACAACGTGGCGCCGATGCTCGCACAGCTCGGCGCGCAGGTCGAACATCTGCAGGCCGCAGCGATCACCGATGGGGCACTCGCACGCTACAAGGTCATCGTCGTCGGTCCGCGTGCGCTCGAGGCGCAGCCGGCACTGACCGCCATGATGCCGACGCTGCAGGCATGGGTCAGGAATGGCGGTACGATGATCGTGCAATACCAGCAGGCCGACATCGGCAGGCCGGGCATGGCGCCGTACCCGTTCACGTTCGCTCGTCCCGCGGCGCGCGTCGCCGAAGAGGATGCGGCAGTGCGTGTGCTGCGCGCCGACAGTCGGCTGCTCACCACGCCGAATCGCATCGGCGATATCGACTGGAATGGCTGGGTGCAGGAACGTGCCACCTACATGCCGAGCACCGCGGACTCCGCGTACACACCGGTGCTCGGCATGCACGATCCCGGTGAACCCGAGAACACGAACGCGCTGCTGACGGCGACGATCGGCAAGGGCACGTACGTGTTCACCACATTGGCGCTGTTCCGGCAGCTGCCGGCCGGCGTGCCGGGCGCGGCACGTCTCTTCGTGAACATCCTGAACGCCGGTGGGACCGCGCCGCCCGTGCGTCGCCGGCCCGTGCCGTGAACCGGTTCTCACGCGTGCGACTGCTGAGTGTGATCGTCGCTGCTGCGACGCTCGCGTCCTGTGGCGATGGCCGGACCGTGCTCGTGATCTACTCCCCGCACGGGAAGGAACTGCTCACGCACTATGAGCTGGAGTTCGAGAAACGGCATCCGACGGTCGATGTGCAGTGGCTCGACATCGGCTCCCAGGAAATTCTTGATCGGGTACGCGCCGAGAAGGTGAACCCGCAGGCGGATGTCTGGTTCGGTGCGCCCGCAGAGATGTTCGAGCGTGCGACGAAGGATGATCTCTTCCTGGCGTACAAGCCGACGTGGGCGGCTGCCGCAGACACCTCGACACACGATGCGAACGATCGCTGGTACGGCACCTATCTGACGCCGGAAGTCATCGCCTACAATCGTGCGGCGGTCAAGCCGGAGGATGCGCCGGCGGACTGGGACGCCTTGCTCGATCCGAAATGGAAGGGCAAGATCGTCATCCGGGACCCGGTCGCGAGTGGCACCATGCGCGCGATCTTCGGCGGCATCATCCTGCGCTCGATCGCGAAGACCGGCAAGAGTGACGACGGCTTCGCGTGGCTCAAGGCGCTCGATGCGCAGACGCGAGAGTACGCCCTGAACCCGACGATCATGTACCAGAAGCTCGGGCGGCAGGAGGGCGTGATCACGCTCTACAACATGCCCGACATCGCGACGCTCGAGGCGCGCACGAAGATCCCGATCTCGTGGAAGGTGCCGACCAGTGGTACGCCGATCCTGGTGGATGCGATCGCCATCCTGAAGGGGTCGCGGCATCGGGAACTGGCGCAGCAGTACTACGAGTTCGTGACGTCACGCTCGGCGATGCAATACGCTGCCGATTCACTCTATCGCATTCCGGTGCGCTCCGACATGTCGCTCGACTCGTTGCCGCAGTGGATTCGCGAGGCGAAAACGGGGATCACGCCGATGCCGATGAATCGTCAACTCCTCGCCGACAGCCTGAACCTGTGGATGCGCCGGTGGGATTCGGAGATTCGCAACAGCAGCAAGCGGTCGTGACAGCCCAGGACACGTCGAGCCCCGCGGCACTCACGCTCGATCGCGTCACGCGGCGCTTCGCGGGACAGCTGGCAGTCGATGCGTTGTCGCTCGAGATCAATGCCGGTGAACTGCTTGCGCTGGTCGGCGCGTCGGGGTCCGGCAAGACCACCACACTGCGCATGGTGGCGGGCTACGAAGCACCCGATGCCGGAGCGATCCGTCTCGATGGCCGTGACATCACGTCGCTGCCGCCGGAGAAGCGTGGCTTCGGCATGGTCTTCCAGCACTACGCGTTGTTTCCGCACCTGAGTGTGCAGGACAATGTCGCGTTCGGGCTCGAGGCGCGCGGTGTCGGCACCAGCGAACGGCGGAAACGTGCGCTGCAGGCCCTCGACAACGTCGGACTCGGCCCGAAGGCCGCGCGGCAGGTGCAGGCACTCTCGGGCGGCGAACAGCAGCGCGTGGCGATGGCGCGTGCGATGGTCATCCAGCCGCGCGTGCTGCTGCTCGATGAGCCGCTCTCGAATCTCGACCCGACGCTGCGCGAGGAAATGCGCACCGAGCTGCGCGCCACGCTGCAGCGCGCCGCCGTCACGGCGCTGTTCGTCACGCACGACCAGGAAGATGCGTTCGCCATCGCGGATCGTGTCGCATTGCTGCAGGACGGCAGGCTGCTGCAGCACGGCACGCCGGAACAGCTGTATGATCGGCCCGCGTCGCGCGCCGTGGCGGAGTTCATCGGGCGTGCGGCACTCGTGCCCGCCGATGATCGTGGAACACACGCGCGCATCACGCTTGGCGGTGTCTCGCAGGACGCGGCGGTCACACGCGTTGGTGGTGAGGCGATGCTGCCGAATGCCCTGGCGGTCCTGCGTCCCGAGGCGCTCGACATCACGCAGGACGACAGCGGCTGGCCGGGTCGCGTCACGGCGCGTCGGTTCGCGGGCGCCGTGATGGCGTATTCGGTGGACGTGGGCGGTGTATCGCTCGAGATCCTGACGTCATCACGCAGTGGTGCCGTCGGCGACGCGGTGCGCGTCATGCTGCAGCGCGACCCGGTCGCACTGGTGAGTGCGTGAGTCGGCGCACGCTGCTGATCGCGCTGCCGCTGATTGCGGCGCTGATCTGGATCGTCGCGTTTCCGAACGTCGCAGTGATCGCCGGGAGTCTCGACGGCGGTGGCATGCACTGGGTGGAGTTCATGCGCAGCCCGTCGGATCGCGAGGCGCTCTGGACGTCGCTGTGGATCAGCGTCGCGAGCGTGATCGCGAGCACGGCAATCGGATTGCCGCTCGCGTTCTTGCTGCAGCGGGCGGAGTTTCCCGGGCGCAAGGTGCTGAGCGCGGTCGCCACGTTGCCCGCCGCGCTGCCCCCGCTGGTGGGCGTGATCGCGTTCCTCTTCCTCTACGGCGAGAGTGGTGCGATCACGCGCACCGTGCAGTCGCTGCTCCATCTCGACGCTGCGCCGTGGGCCTTGTCCGGTCCGTGGGCCATCGTCTTCGTGCATGCGTACACGATGTACGTGTACGTGTACCTGTTCGTGAGCGCCGCGCTCGAGAACTACGACACGTCGCTCGACGACGCGGCGCGCGGCCTTGGCCATGGCCCGATCCGCCGGTTCATGCGTATCACGCTCCCGCTGCTCACGCCGGCCCTGGCCGGTGGTGCGTTGCTCGTGTTCATGAGCAGCCTTGGCAGCTTCAGCGCGCCGTATGTGTTCGGCGGCGGATTGCGGGTGTTGTCCACGCAGATCATCAACTCGAAGTTGAACGACGCGATGGGTGTGGCGTTCGTGGAGACAGCGGTACTCGCGCTGAGCGCGGTGGCCGGACTGCTGCTGCTGCGTTGGCTCGAGGGGCGGCGACAGTACACCATCACGAGCAAGGGTCGCGCGATCCGGACGCCGATTCGTTCGCGCGGTGTGAAACTGTTCGCGATCGTGCTCAGCACGCTGGTGGTGACGATCCTGGTGCTGCCGCACGGCATGGTGCTGCTCACCGCATTCGCGGTCGATGGTGCGTGGACCACGCAGGTGCTGCCGCCGGAATACACGCTCGACAACTTCCGGCGCCTGCTCACAGATCCGCAGCTGCTGCCGCCGATCCGCAACACCGTCGTGATGGCGTTCATCGCGACGGCGGCGAACGTGGTCGTGGGTTTCGTCATCGGCTACCTGACCGTGCTGCGCAAGTTCAGCGGCCGGAAGCTGCTCGAGATTCTCGCCGTGCTGCCCTGGACCATTCCGCCGACGGCCATCGCCATCGGCCTGGCGTCCACGTTCGACTCGTTCGATCCGTGGCACGGCAAGGTGCTGCTGGTCGGCACGTTCTGGATCCTGCCGCTGGCCTACTTCATTCGCGGCCTGCCACTCGTCACCAGCGCCGTGCAGAGCTCATTGCGCCAGATGGAGCCGAGTGTGGAGGATGCGGCGCGCGGGCTCGGTGCGAGCTGGTGGCTGACGATGAAGCGGGTCGTGATTCCTGCCGCGAAGCCGGGCCTGATCGCCGGCGCCGTGCTCGCCGCAATCACGGCGATCGGAGAATTCGTCGCCACTGTGCTGCTGTTCACCCTGAGCAATCGGACCATCTCGGTCGAGGTGTTGCAGCAGCTGCGCAGCCAGGCCTTCGGCACGGCGTCGGCGTACAGCGTGCTGCTGATCCTGATGACGTTCATCCTCACGCTGACCGCACGCTGGTTGCAGGGGCGGTCGGAGCCGATGATCGTGCAGTAGCGGGCGACTGCTCAGCGTTCCGGTTCGCCGAGTGTGCGTACCCGGTCCAGCAGCGGCGGCAGGTACTCGCGCGAGAAGATCTCGTTCCAGGTCGGCGTACGCGGCAGGCGGCAGGCATCGTGCATCATCCTGATGGCCAGCGTGAACCGTTTCGCATCGATGTCGCCGATCCCGATCCGGTTGCCCTCGGCGGCGCCCATGTCACCGTGCAGGGTGCGCTGCAGCCGGTTGCGCTCGACCTCCACCCGCTGCGTCGGATCGCGACGCGTGAGCTCCGCAATCGCGGCGTCAGGATCATTGACCGTCGCCACCAGTCCGCGATTCGCCGCCCGGACGAAGGCGCGGACGATGACGGGGTCACGATCGACCATTGCACGTGACGCCATCAGCGCGCTTCCGTACAACTCCGGCGCGATATCGCGGAACCGCAGGAACGTGAGCGTCGACTCCACATCCCGGCCCGACGATTCGATGGCGGCCATGCTGGTGCTCAGATAACCGAACACGCCGTCCGCCTCCTTGCGCTCGAGCGCACCGAGCAGGCCGGTCCAGGTGCTGGTGTCGGGCGTGACGCGGACGAGATTCGGGTCCAGTACGCCACGCCGCGCAAAGGCGTCGAAGGTGTTCAGCGCCACATCGGTCGGGTGCCCGATGATGCGTTTGGCAGCCAGCTGCCGCACCGCCGTGATCGGACTGCCCTTCAGCATGATGATCGCGGACGGCGACCGGTTGTGCACCATGAAGACGCCGATCGGGGCGGTCTCCGGCCGGATCGATGACTCCTCGATCAGTGCGTTGATGTCGCCATACCCGAAATCGAAGGTGTCCTGCACCATGTGTGTCGCGGCCGTGTAGGCTCCGCGACCGGGCGTGAACTGCACATCGATGCCTTCGTAGCGGAAGTAGCCGCGGGCGTCCGCGAGCAGCAGCCAGGCGTTCGCTCCCGAGATTCCGGAATTGAGCAGTACCTTGACGGTGCGACGTGTTCCGACAGCACTTTGCTCAATTCCTTGTGACTGTATTGTTGCTGGCGCGACAATCGCCAGAACAAGCGCAACAATTGTGGCAAGGATACGATCGATGGTCATGAGGCCTCGAGCGGGAGAACGGGCTTCACGCCTGTTCTACTGACGACTCGCGAGCGCGCGCGTCAGCAGGGCGATCTGTCCACCGTGGTAGGCGCCGTGCTCCGGGATGCCAAGCAACATGACGCGTGCCGAGTGTTTGCGTCCGGGGATGCGGCGTTTCAGGGCTGCGGAGTCGCAGGAGCGCACGGCGTTGGCGAGGCTCGAGTGACTGTCGGTGAGTTCTGTCAGTGCGATCGTCCATCCGGAAGGCGTGGGACGCGTGATGGGCGGCCAATCTTCCGCGTCGGACGGTTCGGGCGGCGGGTCGTCAGACAGTCGCGCTTCAGCGATCCTGGCCCACGCGGCGATGTGGTGCACGAGCTCCCAGATCGAGTGCGCGCCGGCGATCGGATGCGCGAGTGCATCATCGGCAGTGATGCCCTGCAGCAGTTCCGCGAGCGGGTTCCCATGCCAAACTGGACCATTGATCGTCCGTTCGATGGCGTCGGCCAGCTGATGCTGCTCATCCATGGATCCGTCTCCCGGAACCTGCGCGCGTGGCTTCGATCGCGGCCAGCAGCTTTTTCGGGGCCGCCTGCCGGAAGCCGTCTTCGAGCAGTGATTGCACGGCGGACCACGGCGGTCGCTTGTCGAGCCAGACTCCGATCCAGCCGCTGGGACCGACGTACGGCGGCTTGAAGTACCGGGTCGGATCGTCGTCCACGAGGAGCGCCTGATTCGCCGGCGTCGCCTTGATCCATACGCCCGGCCGGCCGGCGCCATGATGATTGTCGGCGCTGGCGTACATCGCGAACAGCTTGTCCCTGACGCGAAACGTCGGCGCACCCCATGCGACTTTCTCGCTGCTCTCGGGCAGCGCCAGACAGAGGGCACGCAGGCGGATCAGCGGATCGGCGGGCAACACGGCCTCCAGTTCTGACGGTGCAGGAGACAGCGCAGGGTCTCGACTCGAGAATATCCTACGCCTCAGCGACGGCTGGTGCCACTGCGTTCTGGTGTGCAAGCTCTACAGCTCTGCTCTTTCGCGCGCTCGCTCAGCTTCGCTCCTTCTCGTCGTATCTGAACTGCGTTGGCGGCCGCGCCGCGAGAACAGCTGGTAGAACGACCAGAGGCCGGGGAGGGTGCGCAATTCCAAAGTTCTCCGAGCATCGCGTCTGAAGTTTTTTGTAACAGCAACAGCAACAGCAACAGCAACAGCAACAGCAACAGCAACAGCAACAGCAACAGCAACAGCCACAGCAACTGCAAAGGCGGCTGCGCCGCGAGAACGGCGGAGGATGCACCGAGCACGCCGAGTAACAAAACTTCGTTGTTGTCGGTGCCATATGCGGGCTTTTTGCAGCGAGAGTGGCAGGCGTAGTCGCAAGTGACACAGTGCCGCATCCACGATCGCCACCGCAGTTGCCGTTCCCAAAAACTTTGGCAAGTATGCGTACGACGCTCCGCATCGCGCACCCTCCCCGATCTCTGGGCTTCCTCCAGGCAGTTCTCGCCGCGAAGCGGCCACGCAGTTCAGTTGCAGTTCAGTTGCAATTGCAGTTGAAGGTGAAGTTGCAACCGAGTTTCAGTAGTGAATGCTGTAGGACCTCACCCGCCCCGGAGCCGCGATGTTCTGTGTTCGACCTCTCCTCCTGCTGGCCCTCGCTGCGACGACGCTGGCGGCGCAACCGAGTCCGACGTCCGGTCTCACGCACGGTCAACGTGTCAAGCGCCTCGCCATTCGCAATGCGCTCGTCATCGACGGCACCGGGACGCCCACGCGCGGGCCGATGGACATCATCGTGGAAGGCAACATCATCACGGAGATGGTCGCGCTCGATCCGGTGGCGCTGCGCGCGGGCCGCAGCAAGCGCCCGGCGGCCGATGCGGAAATCGACGCGACCGGCAAGTATGTGCTGCCGGGCCTCATCAACGCGCATGCACACATGCAGTCGCAGCGCAGCGGGCAGTCGATGGGCGGGTTCGAATACAATCACAAGATCTGGCTCGCCAACGGCATCACGACCGTGCGCGAAGTCGGCGCCGAGAGTGAATCGCTGAGCGTCGTGCTCCGGGGCCGTTCGCAGCGGGGTGAAATCGTCGCCCCGCGCATGTTCATCTATCCGTTCTTCGACAACGGCGCACGCATCCGGACACCCGCCGAGGCGCGACTGCGCGTGCAGGCGATGAAGCGCCTCGGTGCGGACGGCATCAAGATCGGTGGCATACCGCGCGACCTGATGGAGGCCATGGAGGACGAAGCGCACAAGCTTGGCCTGCGTATCGCACATCACGTCGGCGTCGAGGAAACGAACGCCTGGGACGACGTGACGTTCGGGACCACGAGCATCGAACACTGGTACGGCATTCCGGATGCGGCGATTCCCGACCTGCGCCAGCATTTCCCGAGTGACTACAACTACTCCGACGAGACCGATCGCTTCCGCTGGGCCGGTCGTCTCTGGCGTGAAGCCGATCCGACCATCCTCGACTCGCTGCTGACCGCGATGGCGAAGGCGAAAGTCGCCTGGGTCCCGACGATGGACATCTACGAGGCCAGTCGCGACCTGCAGCGTGCGCAGCAGCAGCCCTGGTTCCAGGACTATCTGCACCCATCGCTGGCCAACTACTTCAAGCCCGACCCGGCCAACCATGGCTCGTATTTCATCGGTTGGAGCAGCACGGACGAGGTCTACTGGAAGGAGAATTACCGCCTGTGGATGGACGCGCTGCGCAAGTTCGAGCGGAAAGGCGGCATCATCGGCTGCGGCGACGACGCAGGCTTCATCTACGAACTCTATGGATACGCACTCATCCGCGAGATGGAGCTGCATGCCGAGGCGGGATTCAATCCACTCAAGATCGTGGAGCACTGCACCGGCAACAACGCGAAGATCCTTGGCGAAGAGGCGCGACTGGGGCGCGTGCGAGTCGGCTGGCTGGCCGATCTGATCGTCGTGGACGGCAATCCGCTGGAAGACCTCAAGGTGCTGTACGCCGGTGGCACCAGCGCCGTGCGCGAGGGTAAGGAAGTGCGGACGCTCGGCAGCGAGTGGATCATCAAGGATGGCATTCCGTACAACGGCCCGCAGTTGCTGCGAGAAGTCAAGGCGATCGTCGACGCCGCAAAGCAGGCGGTCCGGCAGTAGTAGGGGCAACGACCTCGCATCGTGTCTGTGTCACTGGCGTGTCGCGCGCCGCAGACAATCATGGAGGAAGGCTCGATGACGCACACGCACAGGAAGACCCGGCTGGCGTTCGCACTGGTCGTGGCCACGGCATCCGTCGGCCCGTCGCTCGGCGCGCAGGTCACGGAGGTCGCGCGACGACCGATTTCGGATATCGCGCACCTCACCTTCGGCTCGCTCTGCGAGGACAAGTTCGTCATCCGCAACGACGGTCCGAACCCCGTGAATGTCGAGTATGCGGTGGAGAAGGGCACAGAACACACGCGACTGACGCTTGCCGGTCGAGAGCAGGTCGAGCTGGAGTCGAAGTCGCGGGAGGCACTCGAATTGTGGATGGACGGCAAGCTGGTCGCGAAGGCCGAGAAGGAGGGCCGCAAGTGTCGCGATGTCCAGGGCAACGCGTCGGTGGCCGTCGCGCCGCTGGAAGTGGCGAGCACTGAGCGCAGTGACGACAATCGCCGCGGCAACATGCGCGCCGGTGTCGGCGTGGGCTACGGCTATCCGTTCTACGATCCATGGTACGGACCGTACGGTGCGTACGGCTGGGGGTATCGTCCGTTCTACTCCGGCTTCTACGGCGTGCCGATCATCATCGGTGGGCGTGGGCGTCGGCGCTAGATCTGCGCGCGCGGTCGTTGCCTGCATCGATCAGTGCAGCGGAGCAACGAAGTTTCGGGCGATCCGCGAAGTGAAACTGCGTGACTCGCACAGAGTCACGGGGGCACAGAGAACTCTGGAGCTACGGCCGAAGACTTTTCACGCGGGGCCCGCGAAGAGCGCGGGGAAAAACAAGGGCTGTTGGAACAGCGTGTCGCGAGCGCAGTTCCAACAGCCTTTTGCAGTTGCTCGTCCCAGCGTTCCTCGCGAGCCCCGCGTGAAAAGTGTTCGAAGACGCGGAACGCTCGGTGGCCCTGCGCCGCAGTGCGAGACAGCAGTACGCGAGGATCAGCGAACCGGGTCCGAGAGACGCGCTCGACGCTCGGTGTCAGCATCGAGAACCGCCCGCAGCTCGACGATCACGGGATGCCCGGCAGTGTACTCCCGCCCATACCCAAGGTTGAACCGATAATCGAAATCCTCCGGATTGTCCCCCTGCGTGTGCTGGAGGATCGTCTCGAGCTTGTCGAGCGCCTTCGCCAGCCGCGCCTCGGGGGTCGCCGCCGCTTCATATTCGTCCCATAACGAGACAATTTCATCGCGCATCGCGACATCGAGCGGCGCCAGCACCGTCAACAGATCACGACGCTCGTTGGCGGCCTTGGTCGATGACGGATCCTCGGCCAGCCGACGCGCCTGCTCCGGTGCCGGGACGTCACCGCCGATCACCTCGCCCAGATCGTGCACGATGCAGATCCTGACCAGCCGCGCGAAATCGACGTCCGGGAACTGCGGCGACAGCACGACGGCCATCATGCAGATGCGCCACGTGTGTTCGGCCACGGACTCGTGCCGGCCATCGGAGGTGAATCCGCTCCGATACGTCGTCTTCAGCCGCTCCGTCGCGCGAAGGAACTCCAGCGTGCCGGCGAGTGATGGACTGCTCACTTGCTCCCCTTGAAGCGCCGCGCTGCGAGGATCCCGCCGATGAAGCCACCGAGGTGACCCTGCCAGCTGATGCCAGGCGCACCGGGCAACACCTGCATCACCGTGCCGCCCCACAGCGCCGCGACGCCAAGGCTGATCACGATGCTCATGACGCTGCGCGAGTACCATCCGCTCAGCAGGAGGAAGCCGAGATAGCCGAAGATGACACCACTGGCCCCCACATGGACGGAATTCGGCGCACCGAGGCTCCACGCGAGGACACCGGCGCCCAGCGCGGCAAGGAGGGTCACCGGCACGAAGTGACGCCGGTCGCGCAGCATCACCAGCCAGCCGAAGATCAGGAACGGAATCGTGTTCGCGATCAGGTGATTCAGGCTCCCGTGCAGGAACGGTGCGGCCAGGATACCGACCAATCCATGGACCGTGCGCGGCACGATACCGAACTGCAGGAGCGCGCCACCGAGCAGCGCATTGGCCGCGAACGTGATCCACATCACACCGACCGACGCGCTCAGTGTGACGGTCTGCGCCTTCAGCGACCGTGTGACGTTGCGAGTCGTGCGAGCGACGGCCGTTTTCATCGGGGATTCACGGTGCCGCGATCGAGTATTCGAGATCGTACGAGTGCTGCTTGCCCTCGATGATGATGGCGAGCGCGCCGGTGATGCCCGTCAAGTCGTCGGTGCCGCTGTCCGGCACGATGGTGATCACCAGCGACTGCGCACCGCGCGTCATGATTCCCGTATGCTGCATCACGAACGTCCCGTGCCTGCCCGCCACCGTGCCGGTGAATCGCTCGATGGCGGAATACGCGGCCGAGCCCTTCACAGCACTCATTCCCGTCAGCATCTGACCCTTGCCGATGCCGACCATGTCGCCGCTGAACTGCTTGTCGATCGTCATGCGACCGAGCGACGTCGCGTCGGTGTAGTCATCCACCGGCAGCGGCGTGATCCTGACTTCGAATGTGCCGCGAGCGTGCATCGGTACCGCCTGAAAGTGTGACTGCATGTCGTGTGACTGCGTGTCGCGTGACCGGGTGACGTGCGCCTGCGTCGCAGGCCGTGCGTTCGCCTGCGCGACATGTGCGCTGCCGGGCGCCGTCATCAGCGTCCATATCATCGCACATACCCCTACGGACCAGATCTGCTGCATTGTTTCTCCGATCAGGATTCTGACGCCGGTGTGCGGAACCAGGCCATCGGAATGTCCCCTTCGGGCCGGCCGTCCGGGCCGCGGATGGCACGATCGAACCGACCCTCCCGCACGAACCCCACCGATTCGTACAAGCCGTGCGCTCGCGCATTGCGCTCGGCGGCCATCAATTCCACCCGCAACACGTCCGGACGCTCATGTCGTACCGTGTCCAGCAAGGACGTGAACAATGCGCGTCCGACGCCGCGACCCTGTGTTTCCGGATGCACGGCGATCGTGAGATTGGTGTACACATGCTGGAAGAGGCGGAGCGGATTCCGGTACGTGTGAAGCTCGCCGGCGAGACCGTCGATGTCCGGCCACTCCGCCACCACGATCACGCCGTCCGCGAGGCTGTGTGTCACGACGCCAGCGACGTAGTCCTCGGTAATCTCGTCCGGATATCGCGCCAGTCCGCCGCTCGTCGACGACACCAGACGATGCAGCGCGAGAATGGCCGGAATGTCGTCGACGGTCGCAGCGCGGATGTGCACTACGGTGTACCCATCAGCTGCGCGACGGCATCTGGCCAGTCCTCCACGCGCCGGAACCGTGTCTCGTGCACATTGTGCGGCGCCGAGAAAATGATCGGCTCACCGCGAAACCGCACCAGCTGATACGGACTGTCATCGATCAGGTAGTCCACACCGAGCACGCTCTTGTCGCCGCAGAATACGCAATGCGACGGCGCGATGTCGGGAAAGTGCTCGCGCAGCCACTCGTACTTCGACGTGAAGGACACCGGATGCTCCATCGCCGCACTCGCGACGAAGATCTCGAAGCGCGAGCTCAGCGTGCGGATCGCGTCCACGGCGCCGGGCATGAGCGGGATGTCCCGAAAGAACGCCGGATGATGCAGATGCTCACGGATACGTGACCGATGCGCTTCCGGCACGAGCGTGTGGAAGTGTTTCCCGTGCAGGTCCGCCATCGTGAGGCCGGGCCCGAAGTCTCGTTCGTACCACGCCAGCTGGTGCGCCGCCGTGTCGGCGAGCACTTCGTCCATGTCGATCGCGATACGCTGCACTGCCTTCTGTCCTCCGTCGGACGAATCCCGATGATGCCGCTCGAGTCGGTGCCGCCCGGTGTCCGAGCCGAATCCGCCAGGGCCAGCGATCTGCTCAGCTGTCTCGAGCACGCGCTCGATGCGCCCATTGGTAACCAGCCAGGGCCGGCCACGATGAGGTAGCACGTCGCGTGAAGATACTCGCGATCAACCGTCACCGAACTTTCGGAATCGCTACGAGCACTCTGACCGCTCGGGCGCTCAGAAGAACTTCTTCTTGACGATCGCCGCAATCGCCGCCGGGAGGCCGAAGATGATGGCGAACACCGGCAGTTCCTCGCGGAACGTGTCGCCCGCCTGTGCTACCCCGACCCACATGTTGGTCGCGGCGGCGAGAAACCAGAACGTGATGAAGGCCAATGTCGCGTCCGAAATCGCGGTGCCCCCCGGTTTCCCAAGGCGATGTGCGAGGAAGATCCCGGTCGCCCAGATACCGAGCCCCATCAGGATGATGATCGACGTGCGCATGCCGATCTCCGCAGAGTGCTGTGGTCGTCGGTATAGAAACGGTCCGGGCCATCTCGCGCCACTGCCCGTCTGGCGTGTCGACAGATGACGCTGCAGAATCGGGCGTGATACTCCTCGTATCGCCGGAGCACGGTCGCACGCGTCCACGGTCGCACGCGCGGTGCGACACGACGGCCGTCCCGGCTGCCGCCGCTCGTCACCGCTCCGTCTCATCACCACACATCGCACATGTCCTCGCGTCGCGAATTCGTTCGAACCATGGGCCTGTCCATCGCAGCGTCTGCAGCGGCGGCGTCCGATCTCGCGGCGATGGAAGCATTCGCACCGCCACAGGGTTCGGCACGGCTGCTCGTGCCCAATCCGCACCACCCCGCTCCGGCGCCGGTCGGTGTGGATCGGCTGCCGGTGGCATGGTACAAGGCCACGACTCAACGGCTCCGCGATGCGGCGAAAGCGCGCGGCGTGCACGCCATTCTCCTGCAGGCCGACGCGAACCTGGTCTACTTCTCCGGCTGCTTCCGCAACAGCGGCGAACGCACCACGTGGGCGCTGTTGCTGGTCGATGAACCGGACACGATCTACTGGTACTCACCGGCCATCGATCGTGACCTGATCACGTCATGGTGGTGCACCGAGAACACCTACTATTTCTGCTATCCGCACGCCGCCACCGGATTCCCGAATCGCGGGCAGAACGAGCGCGGCCAGCGCGTGGACCTGTGGAAGTGGGTGCTCACGCATCTCGCGGATCGCGGACTGGCCGGGAAGACCATCGGCCTCGATCGCGAATTGACGCCGAGCAGTCAGCGGGTCTTCGCCGCGACACTTCCGGGGGCGACGAATACTGACATCGGTGATCTGTGCATGGAGATGCGCATGATCCGCACGTCGGAGGAGATAGCGCTGATACAGCGTGCATATCGCTATTTCGACAAGGTGCACTGCTTCGCGCGTGACTACATCCTCGAGCACGGCACCGCTGCCACCGACTACCAGGTGGGCCAGGCGCTCAGCGCATACGGCATCAACCTCATGATGCGCGATGTGAAGCGCGACGGAAAACCGCACAGTGCCGTCGGCATTGAGGTAACTGGCAACTACGTGCGCGCCGGCGTCGCGACGGCGTATCCGCACCCGAACCAGTTCTTCCACACACGCCTGCGACGCGGCCAGCCGGTGTACGTGAACTGCGACATCCTGCTCGGCGGATTCGGCGGCGAGGGCTACCGGAACTACATCATCACGCCGAGCAACGCACATCACGACCGCATGTGGCAGGTGGTCGCCGACACGGTGCAGATCATGGCCGAGGAGATCAAGCCGGGGGCGGTGTGCTCGGACGTCGCGCAGAAGGTGCACGCACACCAGATCAAGTCCGGGATGCAGGAGTTCATCTATCACCGGCCGGGTCATGGGCAGGGCACGAACTTCGAAGGGCATCAGCCACCGTTCATCGCGCTCGGGGACGACACGGTGATCCGGGAAGGCATGACGTTCAGCGTGGAACCGGGGCTCTACGATGCGCAGCGCGGGATCGGCATCAATCCGAGCGATCGGCTGCTGGTGACGAAGGATCGCGGTGTGTTGATGAGCTCCATTCCGTTCTCGAAGGAATGGAGTTTCCTGACGCTGTGACGCGAACAACGCACGACCATCGGGTGGAATGGCCGTGCGCCGTCGACGTCCTCAGCCGATCATGCGATCCGCTGGTCTCTTGTGCAGCGCTTCACTTAGTTGGTCTGGACGCGCATCCGCGGTTCGGGCCCGAAATCATTGACGGAGTTCGAGGCACGCCAGAGCACGAAGACCTTGTCCACGCTGCTCGACAACGCATCGACGAACGCCTGGCTGTCGAATGCGCCGAGGCGTCGCTCCAGCTCACCAAGGATGCCGGATTCAACGGCCAGCGTGTGCGGCACGATCAGTCCGTTCGTATTCTGTCCGCGCAGCACCAGGTACACATCCTCGATGTCTTCGGTATCGGGCGTGGCGACGACGTCCACTTCACTCAGGTCCGACCACGAGACGGATTCGTTCATGCCCGCGCTGTCATAGCGACGCACGCCCCACTGGGAGACATCGAGCTTGTCGCGCTTGTGCGACTCGTCGTCGATCGCCTGTGTGAACGGGCGGCTGATGACGAGGAGGGTCGATAGCACACACGCGACAAGGAGCCACCAGCCGAGCGAGTCTCCACGACCGACAAAGAAAATTCCACCGGCGCCCAGCAAGGCGGCGACGACGATGACGTATGCGTCTGTGATCGAGACTCGACGAAGCATGGCCCTCTCCTGGACACGCAGCATCGTCGCTGCAGTCCGTAACTTCCGATCGGATTCGGCGATCGATGGTGGCACATCCACTGGGGACGTTCTCATGACGGCTGTACACTGCTGAATGGTATACGTTGCACGAACGAGGCCAGTGCCACGCCAGCCTGAGCCGTAAGTTGTTTTGTACCATATGAATTGCCGTTTGTCCAGCGGATGACCGGGTCGCCTGACCGGCCCGCTATGGCGATGTGGCCGGATGCAGTAACTTGTGAAAAGTTTCACAAGCGTGCTGGCGCTTGCCGAGTATCCCTGCCGAGCTGCACCGACGAGTTCCAGCGACCCGTCCCGCACCGGAGCGACGTCGACGCATGCAAGCCGAACCGAATACCAGCACCCGGATCACCAGCACGCACGCCAGCGATCCGCGCCCCCATGTCGTGATCATCGGCGGCGGCTTTGCCGGTCTCTCGGCGGCACGCGCGCTGCGCGCCGCCGATGTCCGCATCACGCTCATCGATCGCACGAATCACCACCTCTTTCAGCCCCTGCTCTATCAGGTGGCGATGGCCGTGCTCAATCCGGCCGATATCACGGTGCCGATCCGCTGGATGCTGCGCAACCAGCCGAACGTCACGGTGATCATGGCGGAGGTGGGTGGCATCGACGTGACGGCGCGCACCGTGACATTGGATGCCGGTACGAGCACGGTCGACTGGGACTATCTGCTGATTGCCGCCGGCGCCCGGCATGCGTACTTCGGTCATCCCGAGTGGGAAGCGAACGCACCGGGCCTCAAGAGCATCGAGGACGCGCTCGAGATGCGACGTCGTTTTCTGCTCAGCTTCGAGGCCGCGGAACGCGCCAGCGCCGAGGGCGAACGCGATGCCTTGCTCACCTTCGTGATCGTCGGTGGCGGGCCGACCGGCGTCGAGCTGGCTGGCATGATTCCCGAGATCACGAAGAAGGCGATGAAGAAGGATTTCCGTCGCATCGATCCGTCCACCGCGCGCGTCATCCTGATCGAAGGCGGACCGCGAATCCTCGCCCAGTTTCCGGAGGACCTGAGCGCGCGCGCCAGACGCGACCTGGTGGAGCTGGGCGTCGATGTGCGGACCGGTACCGTCGTGACGTCGGTGGACGACGATGGTGTGACCTTGTCCAGCGGCGAACGCATTCTTGCGCACACCGTGTTCTGGGGCGCCGGCAATCAGGCCTCACCGCTGGGCGCGCAGCTCGGTGTACCGCTCGATCGCGCGGGGCGTGTGATCGTCGAAGCGGATCTGTCGTTGCCGGGGCACGATCACATCTTCGCCATCGGTGACCTGGCATCGATCGCGATGCCTGACGGCACACAGGTGCCGGCCGTGGCGCCGGCGGCCAATCAGATGGGTGAACACGCTGCGCGCGCGATCACGCATGATCTTGCGGGCACCGCACGCACGCCGTTCCTGTACGTGAACAAGGGCGACCTGGCGACGATCGGGCGCAATCGCGCCGTCGCGGCCGTCGGAAAGGTGAAGATGCAAGGCACGATCGCGTGGATCGCCTGGCTCTTTATCCACATTCTGTATCTCGCCGGCTTCCGGAACCGCATCACGGTGTTCGTTCAGTGGGCATATCAGTACTTTACCTATCAGCGCGGCGTTCGACTGATCACCGGCACGACGGCGCATCGCCTGCTGAAGACGAGTCGGGAACGTGAGCGTGAACGCTCGACCGAACGGACGTCGGGGCGCGAGGCGGCCTGACGCAGTGTAACGTTACCGATGTCCGCCACGACACCCGGGCGACACGACACCAGTACCGTGGGCACATCGATGTCGATGTCGCCACGGACATCGAGCCGCGGTGGACGCGTCACGCCGGGTCACCGGAGCGACGCGTTGACCTGACTGGACCGCTCCGGTAGCCTCAGCGTATGGCGATGCCTCGCACCACGCCCTTCCTCGCGGACCTGTCGTCGTCACCTGAAGCGACGGTGGCCCGGCTCGAGCACATCTTCGATGCGCTTCCGCTGGCGGTGGCCGAATTCGACATCGACCTGCTGTTGATGCGCGCCAACCTGCGCTATCGCGCATTGATCGGCGCCCTGGTGCCGGCCGGATGGCGTCCGACGGCGTACGATGCGTTCCCGAACGCACTGGCCGATCTGAGCGACGAGATCGACGCGGCGACCATCCGTCAGGAGTCGCGCACGCGACGCGTGGCGTTCCGCAATACGGCCAGCGCGTTGCAGATGGTCGAATTGACGTTCGTGCCACTGTCGTCCGGCGGATTGCTCATCGTCGGGACGGAAGTGACCGAGATCGAGGGGCTGCGCCAGGCGCTGGCACGGAGCGTCGCGCAGCTCGAGGCGATCTTCGACGTGCTGCCGGAATCGGTGCGCGTGTTCGACAGTCAGGGCATCGTGATGCGCGAGAACTCCGCCGCGCACTCCGATCATGCGTCGCAGGACCTGGCCTCGCTGCGCGAGCTGTGGCGCGCCGACCTGCCGCGCCGCGTCGATGGGACGTCGCTGTTCGTGCACGAACATCCCACCGCACGCGCGCTGCGTGGCGAGACGGTGCGCAGTGAGACGATGCTGGTGCGGCGCGGTGCGCAGGGTGAGCAGATCATCGAGGTGAACTCGAATCCGCTGCGTGATGCCGCCAGCAGTGTCGTCGGCGCCGTGACGGTGGAGCGCGACGTGACCGAGCGCACACGACTCGCACGCGAACTGGCAGAGCAGGTGCGGCGCGCGAACGAGCTGTACGCGGTCGTGAGCACCGAAGCCGAGCGCCTCGAACAGCAGGTCAAGGAGCGGACCGCCGAGATCGAGCGGCTCGAGGAGACACGCAATCGCGAGCGGCGCCTGGCGGCCGTGGGCCAGCTGGCGGCCGGCGTGATGCACGATGTGAACAACGCGCTCAACCCGATCGTGGCGGCGGCGCATCTGCTGCAATTGCACGCCAGCAATCCGGAGAAGGTGCGCGACTATGCGATCCGCATCGCGCGCGCGGCGGAAACGGGTGCGGCGACTGCCTCGCGCGTCGGTCGCTTCCTGCGGCAGGATCCGATTCACCTTGCCCCGGATGCGATGGTCGATCTGGCGGTGGTCACCGACGAGGTGATTGCGATGACCCGCCCGATCTGGGCGGAGCGCGTCGGCGGCGGCGCGGTGCTGCTGAATCGCACCCTGAGCGCCGGCGTGATGGCGCGCGCGGTCGCCGGCGAAGTGCGCGAGGCCCTGCTCAACCTGATCCAGAATGCGCTCGACGCGATGAAGGGCGGTGGTACACTGGGAGTCACGGTGCGCCGCGACCGCAGCAGCGCAATCGTGGAAGTGCACGACACGGGTCACGGGATGAGCTCCGAAGTGCGGGAGCGTGCATTCGAGCCGTTCTTCAGCACCAAGGGCCCGAACGGAAGCGGCCTTGGTCTGGCCGAGGTCTACGGCGTGATGAAGCGACACAACGGCCGGATCGAGATCGAATCGGAAGTCGGGCGCGGGTCGACCGTGCGCCTGGTGTTTCCGGTGGCCGATCCGTCGACGCGCACGCCGCCCGTGCAGGCAGCGATCGATCCGCATCAGCTGGCGCCGCGCCGGATCCTGGTGGTGGAGGATCATGTGGATGGGCGCGAGCTCGTGACGCAGGTGCTGCAGATGGCCGGCCACGAGGTAATCGCCGTGGCGACCGTGGCGGCGGCCGAGGCGGAACTTGCTGGCGACGCGCCACCGTTTGATGTTGTAGTGACCGACATCGGATTGCCGGATGGGATCGGCACCGAACTCGCGACTCGAATCCGTCAGCGTTTTCCGAACATCCGCGTTGGTGTCATCACGGGTTGGGAACTGCGACCCGAAGCGATGGCCGATGCACACTTCTCCTTGCGAAAGCCGTTGATCGCGGAAGAATTGTTGGCGCAGGTGGCGGCGCGGTAGCAGGTTGTCGGTGAGGTGGTGCACCGGGTGTGACGCGACGGGGCGTGCACACTCGTGATGAGTCGCTACATTCCCCGAGTTTTTCCTTCCTGCTGGGCTCCCTTTCTACCGCATTTCCGCAAAGGCTGGTACATGGCAGATTCCCCGATCCGGGTAGTTCTCGCGGATGACGATATGCTCGCTCGGCCGTTGCTGAGCGAACTGCTGGCGTCCATGGGGTATGCGGTCGTTGGTGAGGCCGGCACGGGACGTGAAGCAATTGCTGTCGCCGCCGATGTCGTTCCCGATGTCGTGCTGCTCGATGTGCATATGCCGGATGGCAGTGGCATCGATGCGGCGAAGGCGATCACGGCGACCGGTGCACCGACGGCCGTGGTGTTGTTCAGCGGAGATGCATCGGTCTCACTGAGCGCCGATGATGCACGCGCGACTGCAGCGATCGCGTTCCTGCCGAAGCCGGCGCCGCCGGGCATCCTCGACAGCACGCTGCGACTGGCGGTGGCGCGGGCGCGTGAGCTGACGGAAAGCCGGCAGGATGCGGCGTTCTGGAAGCAGAAGCTCGAGGAGCGCAAGCTGATCGAACGAGCGAAGGGAATCCTGATGCGTCGCACGGGCAGCACGGAGCAGGAAGCGTATCGCATCATGCAGCGAAGCTCACAGGACAATTCAGTGCCGATGTCCCAGATCGCGCAGGCCGTGATCGATAGCGAGCCGGGAGCGAAGAAGCCGGAAGCCGTGGCATAACGTTTCCGCGTTCGTGTGTTGCGAGCGAAGGGCGCGCCACCGAGGCGCGCCCTTCTTTTTTCGCGCTCCCGAGGGTTCTCCTTTCGTCTCTCTCGCGCGGATTCACGATCGCTGACTGCGTTGGCCGCTGCGCGGCGAGAACTGCCTGGAGAAAGCACAGAGATCGGGGAGAACTGCAACTGAATTCTTTTGGGGTGTTTGTTTGCCCCGGCCTCGCGCGTCAGACCCCCCTCGCGCATCGGACCTGCTGTTCACAAAAAACACGATGCACATATTCGGGCCGACCTCACCCAGCGCCCCTCCCCGAGCTCCGTGTTCCTACCGGCAGTTCTCGCCGCGAAGCGGCCACACGCTGTTCAGTTGCAGTTGGAATGCGGTGTACGTTGGTGAATGGTGTATGTCAGGAGGTGGGCGAGCGTGTTGAGAATGGCATTGGTGGCCTCTGTACTCGCCGTCACCGGGCTCGGCGCGCAGCCGTGTGCACGGCTCGACGTGCCGTGGTGGCAGCTCGGCGCGACGCGGTTCTTCCAGGGGAGCGGCGAGGGACAGCGCGCGATGTCGATCGGGCTCGAACGGCATTTCGTCGATCGACGCGTGTTGCGACGCACCGGCGCGGGGTATCGGCTCGAGATCGTGCGCACGAAGCTCGGCCTGCGCGATACCACGGTCGGGATCAGCGTCGACTTCGGTGCGGATGGTGCCGTCACGCGCATCGCCGGCGACACCGGTTCGCTCGCGCACGATGTCTCACCACTCCTGATGGCGCGATGCACGGAGTTGCAGCCCGGGCGCACGTTCGCCGATCTCGGTCGACGCGCCGATACGATCAGGACGGTGATGCAGCGCAGCATCACGCGGGCCATGACGACGAGGCCGGTCACGATCGGTGAGACAGTCGACACCCTCGGCGCGCGACTGGTGCAGGTGACGGTGCAGCGCGGCGTGAGTGATACGTCACGCGGCGAAATTCTGCGCCAGTCGTCGAACCAGCGCGTCGATACCGTGCGACCCTGGACGGTGCTGGCGGGCGACGAAACGGAGCGTCAGCTCGTCCGTGCCTCCGATGGGCAGGTCATTTTTCGTGAGCATGCGCGCAAGCTGATCGGCCGCGGATGGGTGCCGCCGCATCCGACCGGCGATACAGTGCCGGTGCGCGTCGAGACGGCGAGCATCGAACGGGTCGTCGATTCAGCGTCGGCCGCGAACGTGCTGGTGTTTCCCCGCCGTGGCGAGGTGCTCGTCAGCGCGACCGCACGTGACACCGTCGCGATACACTATCGGGAGTGGCGAGGCGACACACTGGTGGTGCGTCAGGTGCGTCGCAGCGGCTGGCGCGATGAGTTGCGCACGGTGTGGCGCGACACACTGCTCGTGAGCGCGACACTCATCGAGCCGGGTAATGCCACGCAGTCGGTCGGTCAGTCACGACGACAGTTCCGTGTGGACAGGGGATTTCTGCGCGACGCCGGATCGAAGGATTCGTCGGTGGCGACACCGGCGCATGTCTGGGCCATCGCGCTCGACGGCTTCGAGGATGCCCTGGTACCGGCATTGCGCGCAGTGCCCGTCGACTCGCAGCCACACCGGTTTTCCATGTACGGATTGCAGAGTGATCACGGCACGTGGCTTGACTGGAGCGTGACGATCGTGCCGCGCGGCTCGGTGCGTGTGGCTCGGTTCTACACGCTGCAGCGGAAGTGGGTCGGCAGCTTCATCTTCACGCCGACCGGCGAACTGCTGTTCGCCAATCTTGGCGGCGCGCAGGGTGTCACACGCATTCCGGCAGCAGGTAGCCGGCTCGCCGCGCTGCTCGAGGCGCAGCAGGGGAAGATCCAGCGTGAGGACCTGCTGCCACGGTCGCCGTGATCAGCGCCGCGCCGCCGTCGGCCGGTGTCCGAGGTACGATGTATCCGTCAGCGCGCCGATGAATCGCACGATCGCGCGACGCTCGGCCGCATCGAGATGCAGCGGATCCGTTGGCAAGGTCTGGTTGCCCAACGTGATGCCGATGCCCGCACCGCCACCGCGATCATAGAAATCGACCACCTCGTCGAGCGTCCGGTAGACACCGTTGTGCATGTATGGCGCCGTGAGCGCGGCATTGCGCACCGACGGTGTCCGGAAGGCGAAGAGGTGCGGCGCGCTGCGTGTCACCCGAAATCGTCCGGAATCGGGATCGATGCGGGCGCCGCGTGTGATGGCCTCCCGCGGCACGCCGAGCACCTCGACATCGGTCTCCTGATACATCGGCGGGCTGGTTCCGTTGAAGAGCGGTGCGAAATGGCACGTCGCGCAGCGCGCCTTGCCCATGAAGAGGTTCAGGCCGCGCCGTTCTTCGCGCGTGAGCGCTGACGTGTCGCCGCGCAGCGCGCGATCCGCCCGTGAATCGAGCGCCTCGAGCGAGCGGATGTAGCTGGCGATGGCGGATTGAATGTTGCGACCGCTCACAGCGGGATTTGCCGCGAGGAACGCAGCGGCGAATCGTCGTCGGTATGCACTGTCCTGTGCCAGGACGCCGGCCGCCCTGTCGACGCTACCGTGCATTTCCTCCGCGTTGCGCACGACGTCGGTGACCTGATCCTCGAGATACGTCGCGCGCAGATCATAGAACGCCCCGACCTGAAGCCCGGCGTTGATCACCGATGGCGCATTGCGCAACACCGCGCGTCCCGAGCGCGAGGCCGAGCGTGTGCGACGATCCGTGAAGGCGATGGATGGATCGTGACACTGGATGCACGTAGTGGTGCCGCTGCCCGACAGACGTGATTCGGCGAACAGCAGGCGACCCAGTTCCACGCGCTCGGGCGTGCTGCGCTCGGCCTGCGGCGCGGCAAAGGCCTGCGCATCGAAGGCGTCACGGTCGAAGATCGTGACGGCATTCATCCGGAACGCGCGAAGTTCCGTTGGCACGCCGATGCCAAGCGCGCGTCGGGCGTCGTGCATTTCCCGCGCGAGCGGATTGGCGGCTGCCGTGATGAAATCGAGTCGATCGAATTGTTCGAACGACGGTGCGTGAGCCAGGCGATCGAGCGCCACCGCGAACGCGGCATCGAGACGCATCCACGCAGGCTGGCCGAGCCGTGCCTCGTACGCGGAAAGCACGCCGCGCAGGCCGGCCACCGCTGCAGACGCCTCGGACAGCGAGTGCAGTGCGACGGGGGAATCGAAGCCCGTGATGCCAAGCGTGACGATGCGTGCCACCTCGAGCCGGGCGGCGTCCCACAATCGGTCGTCGGTGATCTGCTGGCGCGCTGCCGCCGTGTGCAAGCGAGTCACATATGCGCCAAGGTTCCGGCTTTCGTCGATGGCTGCTTTCACTGCGTTGCGCTCAGGCACCGGGAAGAGCTGTTCTTCCAGCACCTGAAATCCCTCGGGAGCGAAGACCGCCTCGGGACCTTCATCGTCATCCACGCGGGGCAGTGCGGGACCATTGATCGCACGCAGCGTGCTCGGCTCGTAGTACGAACCGAGTGCCTCGATGCGTTTGAGTGCCGTGCGCGCTGCGTCGAAGCGTTCCTGCGCCAGCAGGATATGCGCGTCGTCGAACGAGGCGTCGAGTGCGGTCAGCGCGTCAGTGAGCTGAGAGACGCGCGTACGCAACGTGTCGATGTCGGCTGCCCAGTGGTCACGAGCGGCCACCGACTCGCGTGTCGTGAGGACGACCGGTGCCGCCTGTCGCTCCGGGCGCACCGGCCCGCAGGCAACCGCTCCGCAGAGCAGGATCGTGCCACAGGTCGTCGCCAATCCGGCCGACGTCGCGGTGCGCGACGTCAGCCGGGGAATGCGGAGACGCATCAGCGAGGAAGACCCTTCACGAGCACCATCATGCTCGCCTGGTTCTCGGTCGTGCGCACCGTGCCACCGTCAACGCCGGCATACTTCGCGGCGCGCCATGAATGCGGCTGGAGCGACAGCAGGAACGTGTCTGCGTTGCCGAGTTCCGTCGACACGTCGATCATCGCGCCGTACTCCCAACCTGCCTTGCCTTCCGGACGGCCACCGACCGCGTTGTATGTGGCCGCGTCCGCCTGCGTGCGACGATGATCGAGCTGCAGCACGGGCCGCACGACCTTGGTGGCGATGTTGTACTGATAGATGAAGGCGTCGTGCGCTTCATCGCCGTACCCGTTGTCGTCTTCCTGGATGTACACGTGGTTCGTGCCGACGACGATGTTGTCCGGATTCTGGAAGAGCGCCGCCGGACCGGTCCGATCGTCTCCGTCCAGGATGACTTCGAGTGTGCCCTTCAGCGGATCGGTCGGATCCATCGTCAGGCGATAGACGCGGCCGTACTTGGTGCGGTCCGCCGCTGCGTTGACGCCCGTGGTGGCCTGACCCGTGACCGCGAAATACACCTCGCGACCGGTGCCGCCCTTGCGATAGTCAATGTCCTCTACGCGCCCGAACGCGATCGACTTGAGCGTCGCGGCCGCCTGGTTGATCTGGCGTCCGGTGAGTGTGGTGTGACTCGCGATCTCTCGGAATTCGACGGGATATGTCTGCCCGACGACCATGTCGCGCTCGCGTGTCACGTCGGTGGTGCGAGCCATCGTGTAGAGCTTGCCGTTGTCCAGATCGCCGACGGTCGTGGACAGGTACAGCGCCAGCTGGCCACCTTCGGCGCCGGAATCGTCGTCACCGAGCAGGACGACGGTGCGATTCGGGTACGCCGTCTTCGGGAGCGGTACCGTGTTTTCCGTGTTCCACCGTCCGAAGCCCGTCAGGTACTTCGGTGTGTTCGGCGCGCCGACCGGATCGACGGCCAGCACCTGCGATTCCTCGCTGCTTTCGCCGGCCGTGAGGAATGTCGGCCCGAATCCGTGAATCTCAGGTGTGGCGAGGGTCGCCGAGCACAGGCGATACTTGCCGAAGGTGGAGTTCACGATATAGTCGCCTCGCACCGGCTTGAACGTCGCATCCAGCGTGACGCGCGAGACGGCGAAATTGTCCTCGTGATTCGTGAGCAGCGTGAACGTGCCGTCGGCATTGCGAATCAGGCCGGCTCCGTCGGCGGAGCCACCAAACACGAACGACGGTGAATCGGGCAGGACGTCATCGCTGCTGATCACGCTGAAGACGTCGACGCCGCTGATCAGGCTCTTCACCAGCACCGGCGTCACGGAACGACTCTGCAATGCAATCGGGGGATTCGTGGCAGTCGGATCGTCGTCATCGGCACAGCCGACGAGTGCCACAGACAGGAGTCCGGCCGAGAACAGGCGGGCCGTGCGGAGAAGATCAGGCGTCATGGAGCGAATCCTTCGGGTGTTGCACCCGGGGTGTGTGGTGTCATGCCTCGGGTCTCTCCAGCGGTCGTGCACGCGCCGAAATGTGTGACACCGCATCGACATCACTGCATCTGGAGAAACGCTCACCAAACGTGATCGATTCATGCACGTCGATTTCCACGATTCCGTCACGGCTGCGTCGCAACTTGCCAAGCGTGCGCGAGCGTGCATTCCATCTCGACACGAGGGTGCCGATGTTTGGACATGAGTCCGAATTGCGGGTCAGCGCGCTCGTCGTGCAACGAAGGTGTCACAGCGCCGAGTGACCACGCGTGCACGCGCCGAACGGCCGTCGGCGCACTGTTGTGTTTCACGATGTCCATGGTCGCTGCCGCATGTCGAGGCGAACCGAGTGCCCCTGACGACAGCGACGTCGTCGTCGTCGACGGGATGTCGATCCGGGTGCACCTCGATCGTGCGGAGATTCTGCGCACTGATGGCACTGCGTACGTGATCGGCGGACTATCGCTGATCGTGCTGCGTATCGCGGCGGACGACTATCGCGCGTTCAGCAACGTGTGCACGCACGCCGGATGCGGCATCTTCGTCTTTCAGGCCGCGCGGATGCTCTGCCAGTGCCACGGCTCCGAATTCGATCTCGATGGTCGTCCAGTCGCGGGACCCGCCCCGCTTCCGCTGACGCGGTACTCGACCGAACTCGACGCGACGGGCACCACGCTCACGATAGTGCGGACGACCTGAGCGATCGTCCGAGGGTTGATCAGTGGTCATCCACGAGCGTGCACCGGTGGACGCTCGTGGAGATCTGCGGCACGCATCAGCGGTGACTGCCGTGCGATGCGCCTACCTCGGCCACCCTGCCTGCGGCAGCCCGCTCGTGATACGCAGCGCATTGCCGAAATAGACTTTCCTGAGCACCGCGTCCGGCAACTCGATACCGTAGAGTTTCCACTTCGCGTGGTAGTCGCGGTAGTAGTCGAAGTAGTCGTCACGCGTCTCGAACACACGCCAGTAGTACGGATACTCCTCGGGCTGGAACGAATCCTTGCCGAAGAGAAGGCGGTCCTGGTACTTCACGAAGAAGTCGTGCGCAGCACGCGGCTGACGGCCGATGTCGTACAGCACGGCGCCGACTTCACTATGCAGGTTCGGCATCTCGTCCATCATCTTCGCCAGTCGACCGAGATCGGCTGCGTGCCAGCCAAGGTGCGCGATGACGAAAGTCGTGCGCGGATTGCGGCGGAGCATGTTGTCACGCTCCTTCATCAGCGTCTCGAAGCTGGGATCCGCGGCGTAACGACGCCCCGGAAAGAGCGCGAGTTCGAGCCAGCGCTCATTCGAGAAATCGAGCGGCTGCCAGAATTCCTGCGGATCAGCGGTGTGGATGAACACCGGCAACCTGAGGCGCGCGGCAGCCTGCCAGACCGGATCGAGGACGGGATCATCGATCTGCAATCGTGACCCATCCGCCTTGCGATAGCGCAATCCGAGCCCCTTGTCGATCTCGCCGATACCGACCGCGCCGGCGGCAACGTCCGCCTCGAGTTGCGCCACCGCCTTCTCGGCCCAGCCGGGTCCCCCGGCTCCCTGAAAACTCACGCCCGCGAGGATGCGCACCCGATCACGCATCGTCGGGGACGCACGCACGAGCGCGACCTGTTGTGCGAGCTCTTGCCCCGAGGCGTTGTTGGCCGCGACGATGACACGCACGTTGATCGCATCCAGCGACGCACCGAGCGCTGTGAGTCCGGCGGCGGAGCCCAGTTGCTGGTACGGGTGTCCGTGGAAATCGATCGCTGGGAACTTCGCCTTCGGCACCATGTGCACGGGCGTCACGAGTGTGCTCCGCGGGCGGTAATCGAGAATGCTCGGCGGTGCGATGGACGGCGCCTGACAGTTGCGCGGGCGCACCTCGGTCATCCCTGCCGGACATGTCGCACCAGCCGATATCGGTGTGCTCGCATTGCCCTGTCCCGGTTGCGCTTCAAGTCCGGAGACAGTGCAGGTGATCAACAGGAACAGCGTGGTGAACTGGCGCATGGCGATGGATTGAGAGTCAACGCTGAAGTTCGCCGTTCGCGCGCCGCAGTTCCAGAACCGCGAGCACATGACCGCAACCAACCCTGTTTCCGCTGGTGTGCGGATCGGCTTAAGGCGACATTCCTGCAAATGCCGCGAATCTCTGCCGCCACCCGATGAGACTGACCCTCGAGCGCCTGCAGCACGAACTCCAGTCCACGTATCGTGTGGAGCGGGAGCTGGGCGGCGCTGGCATGAGTCGCGTCTTCGCGGCCGAGGAGTTGGCGCTGGGCCGACGCGTGGCGCTGAAAGTCCTGCCGCCCGAACTGGCTGGTGAGCTCTCGATGGAGCGCTTCCGCCGCGAGCTGCTCACGGCAGCGCGTCTGCAGCAGGCGAACATCGTGCCGGTGCTCTCGGCTGGCGATTTTGATGGCGTGCCGTGGTACACGATGCCGTTCGTCGAGGGACGCTCGCTGCGCGAACGGCTGCTGGACGTGGCGGGCCCGCTGCCGATGACGGAGGTGATCAGCATCGGCCGCGATGTCGCGCGCGCGCTGGCGTATGCGCACGCGCGCGGCGTGGTGCACCGCGACATCAAGCCGGACAACGTGCTGCTCTCGG
>JACMLX010000115.1 GCA_014379355.1 Gemmatimonadaceae bacterium | reverse complement strand
GGGCGGCAAGAAAGAGCACCGCCGCGCCGAGGGCGCTGCGGAGGGAAATGCGTGGGAACATCGAACGCGGGGTGTGGCGGGGAGGGCACGTGACTCGCGGAAGACCACTTCAACTGTACGCAGCGCCACCACCCGACGTTATACCAGCGCCTCCGCTCGTGTCACGTCCTGATTGGCGTCTGCAAGTCGGCGCAGGCGACGTGACACGATGAAGGGGTCGTCTCAGCATCACGGTCCGGACTCGAAGCAGTACGTGGTCGAGGAGGTGGAGGCCGGGCAGTCGGTGTGGCGATACCGGCGGGCGCCTACTTCTGAATGCGCTTCCACTGCTCGTACGGCCAGATCGCGCCGACGATCGCGCCAACAGTCAGGCCGATTCCATACCGGGCCGCGAGGGGGAACCGGGTGTTGTCACTGCTGGTGGTCACGACCCCGGCCATCCCGAACAGTGCGGCTGTTTGCACTGCGCTCCATGTCCGCGATTCCCCTCGACTGACGCGAACACTCCGCACGTCACTTCGCGCAATCGCGAACGGCGCGGACGAACGGACACTCAGATAAATGGAATCCGCAGTCACGCGTGACAGCGCGCCGGTGATGACCTGACGCCGGGCGCCGAAGAAAAAACTGCGCAGTGAGTCTGGCATCGAGACGCTGATACGACTCCCAGCAGACAGCGCGTCCAGCTGTTGTGCCCGAAGTTGTGACGCGCTGGCAGCGAGTGCGACATTCGCCGCCAGCATGCTACAGGTGCATCGCACGAGGATCCGCATCTGCCGATAGTAGCAGCGCGACACCGGTTCGGTCAGAGCTCCAGCCCCGAATTCGTGATCCGGATTCGCGCCATCGGCACACCGAGCAGCTTCTCGAGCCCCTGTCGCGCCATCGCGTGCGCGGTCTCGAGTTCGGCGGCGTTGCCGGAATCGATCGCCTTCATGTAGGCCGCGAAGTTGATGCCGAACATCGTCGCCATCAGCTCGGCGGCCTCCTGCTTCTGTGCGTCCGTCATCCGCCGGATGCCTGCGTTGTCTGCAAGGCGCGTGCGAAACTGCGTGAACACGGCGCGCTCCTGCGCCGGCGTCACCTGCAGCAGCTTCTTCTGGCTCATGATCGTGATGCGATCGAAGCCGTCCGTGCCCTTCTTCGCCCGCGGATCCTTCTCGTATGGCACATCGACGAGATCATGGACGATCTGGAAGTTGTTCACGACGAAATATTCGAACGCATACGCGAGGTCGTTCGACGGGAAGCCATCCTTGCGCGCGGTCTGCCGATAGAGCGCGATGTAGCCTTCGAACAGTTGGCGCGCCTCGGCGGGCGTGCGGCTGATTCCGGTGCTGTTGCCTGAGAGCAGCGACGGGAGTGTCGACGTCGCCTGCTCACGAAATACCGTCGGATCGTCTACCGGCGCAGCGGGTCGTGCCGTACCCGGCGCGCCCGCACCGCGCGTGACCATCGAATTCGCCACCGCGCTGTTGAACACGCGCATGGAGTAGATCTGGTTGTTCACGTACCACTGCGTCGGGTTCGACATGATCTGTGCGCCGGCGCTCCTGGTCGAGGCGAAGGCAGCGACGATCGTCAGCAGGCGTAACAGTCTGGACACGGCGTATCCTCGGTTGCGGTCAGAGCGCGGATCAATTCCCCCGTCGGTCCCTTGCACTCGTGCATCGATGCCGGTCATGACGCCGGACTCACCGGGAGGAATGACGTCATCGCGCGATCATCACCAGGTCCTCGAGACCAACGCGATAGCCCGACCGGCGCTGGTCAGCCGCAGTCCATGTGACCGTCGGACCGTACGTGAGCGTGTCGCGGCGGACGCGCCAGGTGAAGATGCGAAGGTCCGCGTTTCGCCGGTAGCCGAAGATTTCCGACACCGGTACGCGCGCACTCCTGCCCTGCGCGACGACCCGGCCATTGAATTCCGCGCGCGGGATCGGGAAGGGATTCGGATCGATGAGATTCGAACTCTCCAGGTCCCACATGGTGAACGCGACCGTGTCCTGCATCGCGTTGACCACCGTCACCTTGTCGTCCGGCGGGCCGAAGATGTCACCGCATCCGGCCATCGGTGCGATCACGATCAGCGCGCCGATGACCCATCGTGTCCGCACCAGTCTCCACATGCCGATGTGTACCCGCCATCGGCAGGCGTCGTCACTTCTTCGGATACACGGCCACCGCCTCGATTTCGATCAGGAATTCCGGCCGCACCAGGCCAGCCACGCCCACGGTCGATCGCGTCACACGCGTCGGATTGTCCGGACGGGCGAAGAACTCCGCATACGCATCGAACCAGCCCTGGAAGTCGAACTGTCCACCTTTCTGCGGGTCCGGCGCGACGTACACGCGCAGCATGATCACATCCTTGAGTGACAGTCCTTCGCCGGCAAGCTGTCGCTGGATCTGCCGCAGGATGCCCATGCCCTGCGTCTTCGTGTCACCGAAGCGGGCGCGTGTGCCGGCCGCCGCCGTGCTGTCGGCAACCGGCGCGACGGTGCCGCTGGTGATGAACCAGCCGCGATTGGCAGGGACGGTCACGTTCGAGCTGATCGGACCGCCGCTTCCTCGGAACACGATCGAGTCCATCGATTGCGCGGCAACCGTCGCGAACGGCATGGTCACACACACGGCGGCGAGCACCAGCAGGCGACGACTGCACACACCACGATTCGGTGCACGACGATTCGACTCACGATGACTCGACATGATCAGACGGCTCCCTGGAGTTCGGTGGATGAATTCTGCATGACCCGCGTGTGCACTGCGGTGGCAACCGAGCGTCCTGAATCCAGCGCGCCAGCCATCCACGCCGTGAGATAGGACAGATGTTCACCTGCAAGATGAATCGGCCCGTCCGGCTGGCACAACTGCGAATAGTGCTGCTTTCGGAGCGCGTCGCTGTACGATGCCCATCCGCCGAGGCTGTACGGCGACTTGTGCCACGCGACGGAGAAGCCGTTATCGAAGTGTCGCGTGTACTGCGGATGGATCTTCGCACCGTCCGCGATCGCGTGCTGCACACGCTGGGCCGGTGTCAGCGCGCCGAACTCCCTCGCGCGCTTGCCGAACACGTAGGACCCGATCACGACGCCCTTGCGGCCGAGGAAGCCGTGGCTCGGGTAGACGATCTGCGAGATGGGGAGGTTGGTGGTGCTGCCGCCGCCGAAGATCTGGTCGTCCTCTTCCCAGAAGCGGCGATTGAACTGCAGCCCGATCTTGCCCGTGTCTCCATACGGAACCGCCGCGATGGCCTTCGCCATTTCCGGCGAAAAGTCGGCCGGAATCTTCGCCAGCACGGGCAAGGGCAATGTGCACACGCACAATTCACCGCGCGCCTCCTTCACCTGCCCCCGCTCGGCGTACACCACGCGCACACCGCCTGCCGTGCGACGGATCTCGCGCACGTCGGCCTGATAGCTGATGCGTGTCCCGAGTGCGCGCGCGAACGCGGTCGAGATGCGATCCATGCCGCCCACGGGCTGGAACATCGTCATCTGATAGTCGAGCGAACGTTCGCCGGCGATGCGCGAGCCGAGTCCTGAGTACACGAGGTCGTGCAGACCGTAGGGATCACCGACGGCGCCCGGTCGGTTGCCCGCGCCGCGTTCGATCGCGTAGCCACGCGTTTCCGAGCCGCGGTAGGTGAAGTTGTTCTCCAGCCGACCGAACGAACGCAGGAACTCGATGAACTTCTCGCGATCCTCCGCCGTCACGCGAGTATCGAGTTCGTGTTCGTTGATGGCCTTCGCCAGCAGCTCGGAGGTGTAGCCGAAGAGATCCGCGCGCGCCTCACGGATGCGGACGCGTTTGCCGGCCAGCGGCAGCGGCGGTTCGCCCGGCACGTTCTCCGCGTAATGGAAGCCCGCTTCATTCGCGTTGTTGAACACTTCGAGCGGCACGCCGAATTCGCGACAGTAATCCAGCACGACCGTGTGGTGATACGGAATACGCATCGGGCCGGCGTTGTAATACTGACCGTCGTCGAACGTGCACCGCTGCTCGTGTCCGTCAGTGTCACGCTCGATGACCCCGCGTCGCGCCGTGTACACCCGTCCGCCGGGTCTATGGCGTGCCTCGAGAATACGACAGTCGTACCCGAGCTTGCCGAGTTCGTGTGCGACCGTCATGCCCGCCAGACCCGCGCCAAGTATCAGCACCTTGCGGCCTTCGACGCGCCCGCGCAGCGAGAACTCCTTGTGGACCGGGAGCGCCAGGAATCCCATCGACTCCATCGAGCGATGCAGCGCTGCCGCCCCACCGACGCGTCCGACCATTTCGAGGAAATCGCGCCGTTGCATCTGTCGCCGTCCGAAGGGTTGCAGGCCTGAAGTCGCTGACGAGACGAAAATCGCCACAGAGCCGGCTGGCCCTGTGGCGAGTGTCATGGCGCTGGTCGCATAATCTCCGAATCGCGGGCGGAGTCAAGCACCCGACCCCGCACCGTGGCGCGCGCCCTCCCCGGCGCAGCGACCACGGGGGTCCCTGGTGGGACTCGGGTCAGGCCCTACAGCGTCGAGCGGCGACGGCGAATCATGAGCATCGCCACGCCGAACAATCCGGCGGTCGTGAGCAGCACGCTCGATGGTTCCGGCACCGTACTGATGATGAAGCCGCGAATTTCTCCGCCGCCGAACGTCGACGTATGGATGTTCAGATACGTGCGACCGCCGTTCATGCCCGCGAGCAGCGCGGCACGCGATGCTTCAATCGACCCGTTCGCGGTCACGAACGCGGCATTGTATGAGGACGCTTGTGTCAGATCGAGCGTGAGCAGAAACGACCCATTCGTCACACCGAGTGGAAAGCCAGCGAACGATGGTGTCGTCGTCGCAACGCCGGCGGTGCCGGTGAGTGCGGACGCCGTGCAACAATGGATGTGTGCCGCGGACGTGTTGCCGGTCAGACCGGTGAACGTGCCGTTGATGGTGAGCACGTTGCCGACGAGCGTGAACGTAGCCGAGCCTGTGCCGGGTGAGGCATTGGGCGGTGCCTCATTCGCCCCGTTGAGCGTCGCGGTCCACGATTGCGCGCTCGCGAGGGTACTCGTCGCCATGATGGCGGCGGTCATCGCCAATGCGCGGGTCCAGCTGCGAACTTCCTTCATGTGGTGCTCCGGCAGAATGATCTCGAGCCCATCGTCCGCTGCGTCGCGGGCGGAAAGGGCTGGATCGATGGACCGTGCCACCCGCATGATTATTCCGATCAGCCTCACGACCGTTCGAAGACGAATGGCAGAGTTCGTTTGACGAGCCTGACGCGCGGCGACCTCGGCCCGAATCATTCCGCGAGGTAGTTTTTACCATGCGCCTGCTCTTCGCCGAAGACGACCGTCCGCTTCGCACCTCCATCGTGCGCGGGCTGCGGGAAGCCGCCTATGACGTCGAGCAGGCCGCCACGGGTCCGAACGCCCTCGCCCTGTCGGAGTCCGGTCCGTACGACGCCGTGATCCTCGACGTGCTGCTGCCCGGGATGAGCGGGGTCGATGTCTGCCGGGCGATCCGCACGCGAGGTGACCGCGTGCCGATCCTCATGCTCACGGCGCTCGACGCCGTCGAGCATCGGATCGCGGGTCTCGATGCCGGCGCCGATGACTACCTCACCAAGCCGTTCGACTTCGGCGAGTTGCTGGCGCGCCTGCGAGCACTCACGCGCCGCAGCACGGACATGCTCACGCCGACCATTGTCGTCGGGGACCTGGTGATCGACAGCGAGCGCCACACAGTGCGTCGAGGCACGCGTGACATCACGCTCACCGCCACCGAATTCGCCTTCCTGTTCTTTCTGGCCAAGAGCGCCGGGCGGGTGGTGAGTCGCGCCGACCTGATGGATCACGTGTGGGAGGATCATCGCAACACGTATTCCAACATCATCGACGTCTACGCCAGTCGCATCCGGCGCAAGATCGACGAGGGTGAAGCGGTGCCGTTGTTCACGACATTGCGCGGGACCGGTTTTGTGCTGCAGCAACCGCCGCCTGCCGCCGCCACCGTCACCACGCGCCCGACCAGGCGGCGAACGACGCGACGCGCGGACTGAGACATGCGCTGGTGGCCGACATCGCTGCGCTCGCGACTCACACTCTGGTACACGATTCTGCTCGGCCTGCCGGTGATCGTGTTCGCCGTCATCTGCTACGTCGTCGTGTCGGGGACGCTCGAGCGCCGCACCGACATCTTCATCGGCGACGCCCTGTCGGCGTTCTCGCGTGAACTGGAAGCGGAACGACGCGCCAGCATGACGGTCGTCGATGCGATGCGCACCGCGGTCACGGAAGTCCGTTTCCGTGAGCTGCACATCGCGATCCTCGATTCCAACGCCCAGGTGGTCGCGATGAATGCACTCGCCGAGGACGAGGAAGTGTCCAGTGCGAGCAGGCGTCCGACGCCCGACATCGAGCAGCGAATGCTGGACTCCGTGCGCGCACGAGCGCACGGCACCCCGATCGCGATCACCGTACCCAGTGCGCGCGGCGACTTCCGCATGCTGGCGCGTCCACTCGATGTCGGCGGCCATCGCTACACGCTCACGGGCGCCTACTCGCTGCGTGACATCGACGATGTGCTGCAGCGGGTGCGCACGATGTTCCTGCTCGCGATTCCGTTGCTGCTGATCACCGCGTCGTTCGGCGGCTATTCGCTCGCGCGCCGCAGCCTGGCGCCGGTGGCCGCGATGTCCGCACAGGCAGCCGCGATCACGGTGAGCAACATGCACGAGCGCCTGCCCGTCGGTGGTGGCGATGAACTGGTCGGCCTCGCGTCGGTCGTCAACGGCCTGCTCGACCGACTCGAGAATGCGTTCGATCAGCAGCGGCGATTCGTCACGGACGCATCACACGAACTGCGCACACCGACTGCGGTCGTGCGAACCGAAGCGGACATCACGCTGTCGCGAGACCATCGCGAGGAGTCGGAGTATCGCGAATCCGTGACGGTGATGCAGGACGCCGCACGGCGGCTGACGCGTATCGTCGATGACCTGTTCCTGCTGTCGCGCGCGGACTCCGGCCATCTCGTGATGCGGCGCAGCCCGCTGTATCTCGAGGACCTCGTGCATGACGCCACGCGCGCCGTCACGGGTGTCGCGCATCAGCGTGGTGTCGCCATCGATGTGCGCGAACTTGCCGACGCACCGTTCGATGGTGATGCCGACCTGCTCGGCCGCCTGCTGCTCAACCTCCTCGACAACGCGATCAAGTATTCGCCGAGCGGATCGCAGGTCGACGTATCGCTGCAGCGCCGGAACGGCCACTTCGAGATTCGTGTCGGCGACGCCGGTCCCGGCATTCCCCCAGAGTCGCAGGAACAGGTCTTCGACCGCTTCTACCGCGTCGACAATGCACGGTCGCGGGCCGAAACGTCGGCCACCAGCGGCGCAGGACTCGGCCTCGCCATCGCTCGACGCATCGCCGAAGTCCACAATGGCGGCGTGGAACTCGCCGAGTCGCGGCCCGGACGCACCGAGTTTCTCGTGACGCTGCCGGCACATGACGTGGCAGGGTGAACATCCGATGCCGCGCCGCCCATCTTGCGTGCGTCTCGATGCCATCCGGTCGGTGAACCATCACCTTTCGCATCCGTGTCCAATTTGCAACAATCCGTGGAGTCGTCGTGACGCCGTGCCGAACGATTGATCCGCGCCTGATCCGGTGGCTGAGCGTGACGCTCGGACTGTGGGCGTTGTCGTGCGCGTTGCCACGTGACGGCCACGCACAGGGCGTCGCGCCAAAGGCTGCGACCGCCGAGATTCTTGCGCGATCGCTGGCGCTCGAGGCTCAGGGCGACCTGCGGCAGGCGCGACAGGTGGTGGTCGATGCATTCGGTGCGCAGCCCACCGACTATGCGCCGAGCCTGCGTCTGGCCGAGCTCAGCCTCCAGATGCGGCGGAGCGATGAAGCGGTGCGCATGTATCGTCGTGCGCGCGAGTTGCCGGACAATCAACCGGAGGCGACGCTCGGCCTTGGCCTCGCACTGACCATGCACGGCTACGATGAGATCGCGCGCGGCGCGCGAGGGCGGGCGCGATCGGACTTTCTCGAATCGCTGATCATCGACGACAGCAATCTCGAAGCGGCGAGGGGGCTGCGCGCGCTCGGTGGCCGACGTGGCACGGGCATCGACGTCATGGCCTCATCGATCAGCATCTCGTCCTACTCGGCCCGCCTGCAGCTGTATTCCATCCATGTGCCGGTGCGCATCGACGAGAAACTGGCGCTGCGTTTTGCCGCGCAGCAGCTGAATGCCCCCGACTTCGCGGCCGGCAGCGCCAACGTCACGGGCACCACGCAGCTGTTCGCCGGCGTCGCGCGGGATGTCGGGATCAGTACGCTCGAAGCGCTGGGCATTCTCAGCACCGCGTCAGGAGTCTCGACGCTCGGCGCGTCGTCGTCCGTGCGTATCGGTGGCCGGTTTGGCGGCTCGGCGTCCGTCGCCGTGCTGGGGCTCAGCGCGGGCACCAGCGTGCAGGTCGCTCCGTCGCTGTTTGCGCAGCTGCATCCCGCCGTGTCGGTGTCGGTTGGGACACGTTACACGGACGATGCGCTGGGCTCGATGGTCAGCCCCCTGGTTGGCGTCGCGATCCGTAGCGAAAAGGCAACATTCGACGTGAATGCGCACTTCGGCCGCGAGCGTGCGGCGTTTCTGCAGGCGCGGCCGACGATGCAGCCGTATCTCGGCACGAGCAACCGCGGTGTCACGAGTGCATTCTCAATACGTGTCCGCAAACAGCTCGCAGTGCTGGCCGAGGTTCAGCTGGAGAATTCGGATATCCTCGGCACGTTCACGAATATCGGGATCGGCGTCCGCGTCACGCCCCGCTGAGCCTTTGAGGCGCAGGATTCGCTGACGTCGGCGCCCGCGCGATGATGATCGCGCGGGCGCTGCACGCTACTCCGCTTGCTTGTGCACGCTCACACGCGCATACGGAATGATGTCCAGTCGCTCGAACGGAATGGCTTCACCCGTCTCTTCATCCACGCCGAACGTGAGCGGCGACGACACGATGCGCTCGAGTGCTGCATCGATCTCCGAAATTTCGGCGGACACGCGCGTGGCGATCGACGTTTCGACCTCCTCGGCGACGACATCAGTGCCGAGATCGGCTGGATGCGTCGGAAACTTCGACAGATCACCAGCCAGATTCTCGCTGGTGTCGGACGCCTCTTCCTCGCCGAACGTATTCAGCTGATCGACCAGCCGCTGCCGCTCTTCGTGAAGGCGCTTTTCGAGATGCTGCAGCTGCGATGCGGTCATTGGCATAGGTGAACTCCGTTGGCGTCATGTCTGGCGAGCGCAGCAACAACCGGTACGACACCGGAGGTGCACTCACGCTGTGATGATACTCCGAGGTCCGCACGATGGTTGTCGGAGCTTCACGGTCGCGCTTGTCAGCGAAATCACTGAAGTCGAACCGGCTACAGGATCCAGCGCGGCACGCGCTTCCTGTACGCCTTCCACTCGTCACCGAATGCCCGCGCCAGATGCGGTTCCTCGCCGAAAACGACGCGCAGGTGGAAGGCGACGAGAAGAACGCCAGCATACGCCCACAATGCGCCGGAATTGAAGCCGAGCGCCCATCCGATCACGATCAGCAGCACGCCGATGTACATCGGATTGCGTGACCATCGGTACAGTCCGCCACGCGCAAGTGCCATGGGCGGTGACCATGGCGCGAGGGTGCCGTGCCCGCTGACGTGAAACTCACGCGTGCACCACAGGAGCACGACGCTGCCGAGCACGATCTCGAGCAGTCCGGCGAACGCAAAATGCCCGGCAGGTTTTGTCACGCGAGCGATCACCAGGGGAATCGCGTACGCCACCAGTCCTGGCAGGGCCATGAACGCCAGGATCGCGCGCGACATCGGACTGGCGACCGAGGCAGGATGTGTTTCGGTGTCGGACATGTCGCCTTACTCGATGTGTCGTGAGCCTGAGCCGAAGATCAGGTAGATGACGGTCGCCGTGAGGCCGATGCCGGCGGTGACGATGAATGGTGTGTTGTAGCTGCCTGTGCGGTCTACCAACCAGCCGGTGGTGGCGACACCGATGATGCCGGGAATCGTGGCGAACGTATTGCTGATGCCCCAGATCACGTCGGCGTACCGCGGTGCGATATCGAAGCCGTTGGCGGGAAAGGCCGCCTGGCACAGCCCGAGCATGCCGGCGGCGCAACACATCACGATCACGCCAGTGGATGCCGTAGACACATGCGGCAGCGTGAGCAGGATCAACGCCGCACCCCCGCCGCCGACGGTCTGCAGCAGCTTTCGCACGAAGCCCGCCGAGCGTCCGGCTGCCAGCATCCGATCAGCCGCAACGCCCGAAAGATTCGCCATCACGAAACTCGTCAGCCATGGTGCGGCCGACAGCAAGCCCGCACTCGCCAGCGAGACACCGAATGTGGACTTGAAGTAACTCGGCAGCCACGCGAGCAGCAGGTAGAGCATCCAGTTGTTCGCGAAGTGGCAGGCAAAGATCGCCCATACTGGCGCGAGTCGGAGAATCCGGCCCCACGGAATTGCAATGCGGGTGATCGGCGCTTCCGCTTCCAGCTCCGCCGATCGGCCGGAGCCGACGCGCAGAAACCAGATGCCTGCCCAGACCAGGCCCACGACTCCGAACACGTAGAACGGTGACGGCCAGCCATGTTCGCGTACCAGCCAGCCGGTGAGCGGCAGCGACACGACCGTCCCGAGCGAAAGTCCACTGATGCAGATCGCGACGGCACGCGAACGTTTCGCTGCCGGCACCCAGCGGCCGATCATGTTGATCGATGCGGGAAACACGGCCGCTTCGCCGAGTCCGAGCGCGATGCGTGCGGCGATGAGGGCAGGGAACGAGAGGAAGGCGGCGGGCGGCGTCAGGATCGTGAACAGCGACCACCAGACCACTGCCACACCGAGCACGATCTTGCCACCGTACTTGTTGGCGAGCGTGCCGCTCGCGATCTGCAGGATCAGGTAGCCGATGAAGAACGACGAGAGCACGAACCCTTTCGTCGTTTCGGTCCAGTGGAACTGTTCCTTCATCGCGATCGACGCCACCGAAATGTTGGTGCGATCGATGTAGGCGATGAAGACAGCCGCGCTGCAGAGCAGCACGACCGTGAACCAGGCGGGCCGGCGCACTTCGACGTCGTTCGTGACGATGACGGAGCTCATGGCGTGCGCTGAACGGTGATCGTCATCGACGGCGTCCGCTGTCATCGCGGCAAGTGAGGCAATACTACCGGACGGAACAGGCGAGGAACACTCGCTGCGGTCGCTGTCACAATCGCTCAGCCTCTGGCAGAGCGCAGCGTGGCAGCCAGCGCCGCCGGAGCGGATCGCGATCATTTCGTTGCTTGCCAGCCCCTGAGCCGCAGCGGTAAGGTCCTGTCTTCACCTTTCCCTCGGAATCCCTGTGCTCGTTCTTGCCTTTGTGTTGCTGCAGGTGCAGCAGCCAGTCCCTACGCCGCGGCGTACCGTCACCGATCCGGGCGTGATTGCCGTCGATCAACGTGTCACGCCGGCTGGTGTGCAGAGTGTGTTCTCCGGTCGCGTGGCCGGTGTCCGCTTCGGCGCTGAGCCGGGCGAAGTGTGGGCCGCGGTGCCCGGCAGTGCGTGGCGTCTGGCATGGCGCGACAACCGCGTGGTCTCACGCGCGGAATTCATCGGACGACCGGGTGTGTTCGGCCTCGTCATCGATCCGGTCACGAAACGCCCGGTCGTCGCGTCGGTGAGCAAGCTGCCGGCCGACGTGGCCGCCAGTCGCACACCCGGTGGTCCGCCGCTCGCGCGCGCGAAATCCGTCGTGCAGCTGGTCAGCTACGCGACCGACAGCAGCGCGGCGATCGTGACGCAGTCGGGCGCACTCGGCGACTTTCTCGCGGGCGCGCCGGCTGTCGCGCTGCGGAAGCGTGCTGACGGACATCGCCTGGCCATCCTGCCCCTGTCCGCCGACGACAAGCTTGCCGTCCTCGATGCCGACGACGGTGCGCTGCTCCGAACGATCGCACTCGGCGTGCTTCCGATCGCAGCCGTCATTTCGCCGGACGGTGCCACGGCATGGGTGAGTGTGTTCGGAGGACCGAAACCGACGCGTGGGCAGCGTCGTGCAACGCAGTGCTGCGATCCCGCGGCGGAACCGGTCAGGATCGATGCACGTGGGCTCGCGTTGCCGGGCACGGTGGATCGCATCGATGTCGCGAGTGGCACCGTCACACATCGCATCACCGTCGGCACACATCCCACGGGCCTCGCGTGGGATCAGGCACGGCAGCGGCTGTACGTCGCGAACGGCAACAGTGACGCGGTCAGTGTGGTCGATACGCGCAGCAACAGGCTCGCTGGAACGATCAGCGTTGCGCCATTCCGGGAACGACGCATCGGCCTGACGCCGACTGCACTCGCGCTGTCGCCGGACGGCAACACACTGGCGGTGACGCTTGGCGGTGTGAATGCGGTGGCGCTGTACGATGTGCGCGGCACCGCCGGCGCCGCGACGCTGCGTGGACTGATCAAGACCGGGTGGTATCCCAGCAGCGTCGACATCAGCAGTGATGGCGTGTCGATCGCGGTCGGCACACTCTTCGGCGTTGGCGCGGGCACCGGTCGCACGGCGGGCAAGGATGGCCGCTACGTCTTCGCCGAACGTGGCACGCTGCATGTCATCAGCATGCCGAGTGATGCGGAACTCTCCGCGTATACGACCAGTGTCGCCGAGAACAATCGCCTGCACCTCGCGTCCGGTCCTGCGGCGCCGTCTCTCGTGCCGCGCGCGACTGCGGTCGCGCAGGCGGTGCCCGAGCGACCGGGTGAAGCGAGCCTGATCCAGCACGTGGTGTACATCATCCGGGAGAATCGCACCTACGACCAGGTGCTGGGTGACATCGGCAAGGGCGCCAGCGATTCGAGCCTCACGATGTACGGTCGTGATGTCACTCCGAACACCCACGCGCTCAGTGAGCAGTTCGTGCTGCTCGATCATTTCTTCGCGTCGGGCGGCAATTCGGCCGATGGGCACAACTGGCTCACGCAGGGCATCGAGACGGCGTATCCGATGTGGCCGCTGTATTCGGGGCGCAGCTACCCGAGCGAGGGCAATGATCCGCTGACCTACTCCAGCGGCGGATTCATCTGGGAGGCGGCCACCGCCAAAGGCAAGCGTGCCGTCAGCTTTGGCGAATACGCACCGGCACCCAGTGATTCGATGCCGAGTGCCCGTGCGCGACTGATGGCGATGTACCGGGATCCGTCGTACAACTCCGGCGTCGCGCGCAAGACGCTCAAGGCGATGTACGACACACGCAGCGAGATCCCGAGCCTCGACCGGATTCTCGTGCGCGAGTATCCGGGCTGGACGCAGGAAGTGCCGGATGTGGTGAAGGCGGACATTCTCGTCGAGCACCTGAAGGAGTGGGAGACGGCAGGTCGGATGCCGCATCTCACGCTGATGATCCTGCCGAACGATCACACGCAGGGCACGAATGCCGGATGGTGCACGCCGGCGGCGTGTGTGGCGGACAATGATCTGGCACTCGGGCGCATCGTCGAATCGCTCAGCCACTCGTCATTCTGGAAGTCGATGGCGATTCTGGTCGTCGAGGACGATGCGCAGAATGGCGTCGACCATATCGATGGCCATCGCACTGTGGCGCTGGTGGCGAGTCCGTACGCCAGGCGCGGGGTGATCGACAGCACGTTCTACAGTCAGCCGAGCATGGTGAAGACGATCGAACTGATGCTCGGGCTGCCGGCACTGAGCCTCTTCGATCTCGTCGCCACCGACATGCGCGCGAGTTTCATCGGACCGAACGACGCACCGGATTTCAGCCCGTACACCGCCCTGACACCGAAGCAATCGTTGTTCGAGACGAATGCACGTGTCGGCGCGATCAGCGGTCCCGACGCTGCCGCACGCAAGGCGGCCGCCCTTGCCAGCGCTCGCATGAACTTCCACGATCCAGACGCGGCGCCCACGGAACGACTCAATCGCATCCTGTGGGGTGAGGCGAAAGGCTGGCGCACGAAGTATCCCGACGTGCGTCGCAGCCTGTTCTTCCCGCTGGCAGTGGACATCGAGGACGATGATCGCGAAGAAAAGGCGGAGCGACCGCGCCGGGAGAAGCGCTGATCGACGCGGCTCTTGGCGTCGTGCGTGAGTTGCTGCGCGACGGCATCGCCCTCGATCAACTGTCGTCGCCGGCGCTCGCGATGACGGCGGCCTTCGGTCTCGGATTGCTGTTTGGCGTGATACCGGCCGGCGCCGCCGAAGCCCTGGCGCTGGCCGCCGGCGCGGTGAATCCGATGCCGCTGCGCAGCGCGATTCTCATTCTGCTCACACTCGGCCATGTGCTCGGCAAGGCCGTGTGGTATCGGGTCGGGATGCTCGGCGATCGCGTGACGAACCCTCGCCTGCGTGGCTGGGTCGTGCGTGCACGGGAATTGTCCGAGGAGCACGAGCGGTTCGGCGTCGGGCTGATGGCGGCGTCGGCCTTTGCGAGCATCCCGCCATTCCAGCTGACCATCGTGGCGGCCGGCGTGGTTCGATCGCCGGTGTCCTTGACCCTCGGTGTCGCGTTTCTGGGCCGTCTTGCGCGTTTTGGATTGATCGCTGCGTCTCCGTCGGCACTGCGTGAACTGTTGCTGCGCTGAGTTCAATCTTGTTATAGCAGCAATTGACGCAGGATCTTCGGCTTACCGAGACGCGCTGGATACATCGCGCCCGTTGCGTGCAGCGGTCTGACTCGTTTAACTATAACAAGTAAGAGGCGAACGACGCCAAGGCTGCTATAACAGGTAGCCATCCACCACTCGACAGGAGCACCGCATGCGTACCACCTCGCTCGTCACCTCCGCCGCGGCACTGGCACTCATCGCCGCACCGCTCGCCGCACAGCAGACCAAGGCGATCCCCGTCAGCAGCGCCACGCGCATCGTCGCCAGCTACGATTTCTGGAACGCGCCGCGCGATGCCGCCTTCCCCCGCAGCGTGACCGTGTCCGATTCGGCGGGCACGATCGTCGCCCGCGTCGACCTCGGTAATTCGGAGGCGTCGGTGCCGATGACCGTCACGGTGATCGAGCGAAATCTCGTCCTGCAGGGCCAGACGTCAGAAGGGCTGCTGACCCTCGTGCTCGATCGCCAGAACGAAGGTGGCGAAACGAAGCTCACCAGTGGCACATGGACGCTCGGCAAGGCCCAGGGCCAGCTGCGCGGCCGCGTTCAGCCCTGAGCCGCGGGTGCGGGTGACACTGGACGGCAGTTCGCGTCCACTCGAAAAGCTCTGCAGTCCTCGCGCACACGGCGCAAAGGCTGCAGAGCTTGTTTTTCGGCACTAAGTTCGCCGGGATCACCCTTTCCAGAATGTCGATCCCCGTGGCCGCTGTCCGTCCCGTTTCAGCCAAGCATCACGAAGTCTTTACCACGCTCCTCCGGGAAATTCAGAGCGGTCGGTGGAAGGAAGGTGAGAAGCTGCCGAGTGAGGCCGTGCTCGTCAGTCGCTTCGGTCACTCCCGCATCACGATCGGTCGCGCACTGCGCGACCTTCAGGCCTCTGGTGTCATCAGCCGTCGCGCCGGCTCCGGCAGCTTCGTCTCGAAAGCGAGAGATGTCGCCGGACACTCGTTCGGCCTGCTGATCGCCGACCTGGGAGAAACCGACATCTATGAATCGATCACGCGTGGCATGATGGCCTCGCCGCTGGCGCGCGAACACGCGCTCGTGCGCGGCAGCGCCGCCGAGGAAAGTGCGGCGGGTGACGCCGAGCAGAAAGGGGAGCGCGCGTGGCAGCTGTGTCGCCAGTACATCGATCGGCATCTCGACGGCGTGTTCTTCGCGCCGGTGACCATGTCGCCGGTGGCCGGAGACATGAACCATCGCATCGTGCGGGCGCTCGATGACGCGGGCATTCCGGTGGTACTGCTCGACCGTCCGGTGACACCGTATCCCGATCCCGGCTATCACGACCTGGTCGGCATCGACAACCGGCGTGCCGGCTACGTGATGACCGAGCATCTCCTGCAGCGCGGGGCACAGCGGATCACGTTCGTGCGCCAGCAGAACAGCTCGTCCACCGTGGACGCACGCGAGTCGGGATATCGGCAGGCGATGAACGCGCGACAGGTGCCGTTCGACCAGGTGAACGCCGTGACACTCGATGCCGGCAACCAGACCGCGGTCCGTGCGATGATGCGGACGCAGAATCCCGACGCGCTGGTCTGCGCGAACGATCGCATCGCGGGACGGCTGATGCACACGCTGAAGAAACTCGGAGTTCGCATCCCGGCCGATGTGCGCATGGTCGGGATCGACGACGTGGACTATGCCCAGTTGCTGCCGGTGCCGCTTACCACGTATCGACAGCCGACTCGTCAGATCGGTGAGGTGGCGCTGTCGATGATGTTAACGCGTGTCGCGAGCCCGGACCTGCCGGCGCGTGACACGCGACTGCGCTGCGAGCTGATCGTGCGGGAGTCGTGCGGACCGGCTTCCTGACGTCAGTGTTTGTGCTTCGCGAGATGCTGGCGAAGCAGGTCGGTGCCGTAGTCATTGCCGTTCGGCGTGCGCACGACGACGTGGATGTGCGCGCGCGTCGGCGTGCGTGACGGACGGTTACCGGTCCTGATACCGACGGGCCGCTGGTGATCGAACTCGATCAGCGCCACGGGGCTGTGAATGCGATAGTAGAACACATCGGTGTCGGACGTTCCGCCGACCCACGCGAAATACGTCTCGTCGAGATGCGCGGCAATCTCACTCATGCGCACTCGCGCGTGATCATCGCGCATGTTGCCGACGTAGAGGCCGATCAGCTGTACAAGTTGCGCCTTCTGTGCGGTCGTCAGGGCCGAGGCGCGAATGCCGGCGTAGTCGAGCACGAGGTTGTCCTTGTCCGCCTGCGCCTTGATGTCGTCGAACGGCTTGGTCGGTGAGAGGGTCGCCGTGTTACGCTGGGTCGAGTCGAGTGAGCGCATGAACGCCACGCCCATGTTCTGCTCTGCCTGCATGACGGAGCTGCCAGCGTATCTGCCCGTGCTGGTGACGGTCGGTTCACCGCCCATGAACATCGGAGTCATGACAACCTGATCACCAAGCACGAAGAAGTTGATCACGAGATGGTGCCCATCGATCTGCCAGCCCCACGGCTCGGTGTCGGACGGAATGCCCATCAGCGTGAAGAAATACAGATCCTCGCCGTAGCTCAGCGAATCGTTGTTGATCTCGCGCAGCGTCTGATCGGTCTTCATGATCGCGGCGCTGTTGGTGATGCCGCGCGCGCTGAGCGACGTGCGCATGAGCGCCATCGCGGCACCGCGCTGGACGGCCGTCATCTCGCGCAGGCTCACACCCTGCCGCACGTAGATTCCGTTGTCGACGTTCGACCAGCGGCGCCATTCGGCGTCATCCACCGCGAACACGGTGCGGATCAGCTGTGAAGGGGACAGCACGTGGAGGAAGGCTCTCGCAGCGGCACGTATCGGTGCGGTGCTGACACCCGTCGCCCGAATCGGAAACAGGCCGGGAACGAGGCCCTCCGTGGTGCGCACGCCTGTGATCGGCGTGGCCAGCGCGGCGAGCTGCTGGTCGGTGAAGAACTTCTTCGAGACCAGCATTTCCGGTGTCACAGGCTGCGCACCGAGTGAAAGCGCGAGCGTGCCGCAGGTCGCGAGCAGGAGGGGAAGGCGGTGACGCAGGTGACGTGGCATCTGACTGTCCTCTCAGCGGGCAGGCCGCGATTCCCAGAAGGCGATGTCGGGTCGCGCAGCGGCGACAGGCTGCGCAAAGGGTACACGCGCGACAGCGGTGCGTCGATGGCTGGCTTGCCATGTTATCCTGCGCGGGCAGCCGCACGGCGCACGGCAACTGCTGGTCTCGCACAGCGCCGCGGAGTCACAGGGACCGTCGCCAGTACTTTCCCGTATCGCACACAGGTCATGACACCAGTCATCCGTCACACGGTAATTGCTGCCCCAGCGCTCTGGGTGTTTTGTATCGGTGCCAGTGCCTGCGCCACGATGCCGCGTGCGAGCGGCGAACGTGATACGCCGCGCATCGCCGTCATGTCGGCCTTCGAGCCGGAACTGGTCGCGCTGCGCGCTGCCACGACCATCACCGGCACGCGAGTGATCAACGGGCGCACACACTACATCGGCACGCTGGCCGGACACGATGTGGTGTTGCTGCTGAGTGGCTTCAGCATGGTGAACGCCGCCATGACCACGCAGGCGATGCTCGATCGATTCTCGATCACGAGCATCGTCTTCTCCGGCATCGCGGGTGGAGTGAATCCGGGGCTCAACGTGGGTGATGTGACGGTGCCGGCGCAGTGGGGCAACTATCAGGAGTCGGTCTTCGCGCGTGAATCCGGCGGACGGTTCGAGCCCGCGCGCGTGACGACCGAGTTCGCGAATTTCGGCATGATGTACACACAGGGCACGTCGATCGCGATCCCCGGCGGACGACCGGATTCACTCGTGCGCCGATTCTGGTTTCCGGTGGACAGCGTGGCGATGGAACGTGCACGTGCGGCCGCGCGCTCGGTCACGCTGGCGAAGTGCACGGCCGCGGGCGAGTGCCTGACACACGAGCCGCGCGTGGTGATCGGCGGCAACGGCGTGAGCGGTCCGACGTTCGTGGACAACGCCGCGTATCGCGAATGGGCGTGGACGGCCTTTCACGCCGACGCGCTGGATATGGAGACGGCGGCAGTGGCCATCGTCGCGTTCGAGAATCGCGTGCCCTACATCGCGTTCCGATCGCTCTCCGATCTCGCCGGTGGCGGGCCGGGGCAGAACGAGTCGCGCACTTTCGGCCGACTGGCCGCCGACAATTCCGCCGCGCTCGTCATCGCGTACCTGAAGGCACTGCCCGCGAAGTAGCACCGCCACCCACCTTCGGGATACGACGTGCATCGGTACTTCGATTTTGCGGGACACAAGACGAGTTACCGGCAGGAGACGGTGGCCGGCATCGCCACCTTCCTGACGATGGCGTACATCATCATCGTCAATCCGGTGATTCTGGAGGCCGCCGGCATTCCGAAGGCGGCGTCGATCACGGCCACGATCATTTCGGCCGCATTCGGCACGCTGGTGATGGGCGTGTACGCGAAACGGCCCTTCGCGATCGCGCCGTACATGGGCGAAAACGCCTTCATCGTATTCACCGTCGTGAAGGGGATGGGCTTCAGCTGGCAGACCGCACTCGGCGCGATCTTCCTCGCGGGCGTGCTGTTCACGATCCTGACGGTGTTCAAGGTGCGGAGCTGGCTCGCGAACGCCATTCCGCGCTCGCTGAAACACAGTTTCGCCGTCGGGATCGGCCTGTTCCTGACCTTCATCGGCTTGAATGAACTGGGAGTCGTGACGCTCGGCGTGCCCGGCGCACCGGTCGCACTCGGCCGCCTCACCAGTCCGGCCACGATGCTCGGGCTGGTCGGCTTCCTGGTGACCTGCTGGATGCTCGTCAAGCGCGTGCACGGTGCACTGATCGTCGGCATCGTCGTGACGTCCGTGCTGTCGTTCATCACCGGCGTCACGCCGCTGCCGACTGGACTCGTCAGCCTGCCGCCGAGTATCGCGCCGATCGCAGGACAGCTCGATATCGCGGGAGCGTTGACGGTGAAGGCGATGCCGGTGGTCGTGATCGTGTTCGTGATGGCGTTCGTCGACACGATCGGCACGCTCATCGCGCTGTCGGCGCGCGCGGGGTTGCTGGACGAGCACGGCAATCTTCCGGAAATCGAGAAGCCGATGCTGGCCGATGCGCTGGCCAACCTCGTTGCTCCATTCGTCGGCACGACGACCAGCGGTGCGTTCGTGGAATCGGCAGTCGGCATCGAGGAAGGCGGCCGCACCGGGTTCACCGCGCTGGTGGTTGCGGCGCTGTTCCTCGCGTCGCTGTTCTTCGCGCCGCTCCTGACGTCCATCCCGACACATGCATCGGGCGTGGCGCTGGTGGCGATCGGTATCCTGATGGTGAGCCCGATCACGCAGCTCGATTTCGCCGACTACACCGAGCTGATTCCGGCCTTCCTCACGATCATCCTGATCAGCTTCACCTACAACGTCGGCGTCGGCATGACTGCCGGTCTGCTGCTCTATCCGGTCCTCAAGCTGATCACCGGCCGTGTCAAGGAAGTCCCTCCGCCGCTGTGGATCCTGTCGGCGATGTCACTGCTGTTCTTCGTCGTCTATCCGTATCGCTAACCTTCGTCTCGTTCGGCGAAACCGCATGTCTCGCACAGAGCCACGGAGTGTTCGCTCCCGATCGAGTAAAAACTTTCCACGCGGGGCGGGGGGGGGGCGCGGGGGGGGGGGACAGCACAGCGGTTTGTAAAGGGGTATTGGGGGGGAGTTACCACAG
>JACMLX010000114.1 GCA_014379355.1 Gemmatimonadaceae bacterium | reverse complement strand
TTCGGGTTTGCAGGCGGCCGTGAGGATGTGTTCGAGCCGGAGCAGGACATCTACTGGGGTCCGGAAGCCGAATGGCTGGGAGACAAGCGATACTCGGGCGATCGCGAGCTCGAGACTCCGCTCGCGGCGGTGCAAATGGGGCTGATCTACGTCAATCCGCAGGGCCCGAACGGCCAGCCCGATCCCCTCGCGTCCGCGCGCGACATTCGCGAGACTTTCGCGCGGATGGCGATGAATGACGAAGAAACGGTCGCCCTGATCGCCGGCGGTCATACGTTCGGCAAGAGTCACGGCGCCGGTGACGAGAAGCTGGTGGGTGTCGAGCCGGAGGGCGGCAGCATCGACGCGCAGGGTTTCGGCTGGACGAATGCATTCGGCAGCGGCGTCGGTGAGCACACGATCACGAGCGGTCTCGAAGGGGCGTGGACGCCGAACCCGATCCAATGGGACAACGGCTACTTCGACACACTGTTCGGATATGAATGGGAACTCACGAAGAGTCCGGCCGGTGCGTGGCAGTGGGTACCGACCGACCCGTCGGCCGCCGAGGCGGTGCCGGACGCGCACGATCCATCGAAGCGTCATGCCCCCGTGATGTTGACGTCCGATCTCGCGCTCCGACTCGACCCGATCTATGCGCCGATCTCGAAGCGTTTGCACGAGAACCCGGCGGAACTGGCGGATGCCTTCGCGCGCGCCTGGTTCAAGCTCACGCATCGAGACATGGGTCCACGCACACGGTATCTGGGAGCGTTGGCTCCGACAGAAGAATTGATCTGGCAGGATCCGATTCCGGCGGTCGATCATGTGTTGGTCGATGCGATCGACATCGCCGCGCTCAAGGGCCGCATCCTCGCATCGGGTGTGTCGATTGCACATCTCGTGTCGACCGCGTGGGCGTCGGCGGCGACCTTCCGCGGCTCGGACAAGCGTGGTGGTGCGAACGGTGCGCGTATCCGCCTCTCACCGGCGAAGGATTGGGAGGTCAATCAGCCGGCGCGACTCACGAAGGTGCTCGGCGCGCTCGAAGTGATTCAGGCGGAGTTCAATGGGGCGCAGTCAGGCGGCAAGAAGATCTCGCTCGCCGACCTGATCGTGCTGGGAGGTTGTGCGGCGGTGGAGCAGGCCGCGCGTAACGCCGGCCACGATGTCATGGTGCCGTTCACGCCGGGTCGCATGGATGCGTCGCAGGAGCAGACTGACGCACATTCGTACGGATTCCTCGAACCGACAGCCGATGGATTCCGCAACTATCTCAAGGCCGAATACGTCAATTCTGCCGAGGAACTGCTGGTCGATCGTGCGCAACTCCTGACGCTGACGGCACCCGAGATGTCGGTGCTGGTGGCTGGTCTGCGCGTGCTGAACGCGAACGTCGGGCAGGCGCAGCATGGTGTGTTCACCAAACGTCCCGAAACGCTCACGAACGACTTCTTCGTGAACCTTCTCGACATGGGCACGACCTGGAAGCCGGCTGCCGGTTCGACGACGGTGTTCGAAGGCCACGATCGTTCGACGGGTGATCTCAAGTGGACCGGCACGCGCGTCGACCTGATCTTCGGATCACATTCGCAGCTGCGTGCCATCGCGGAAGTGTATGCGTCTGATGATGCGCAGGAGGCGTTCGTGACGGCCTTCGTGAAGGCGTGGGACAAGGTGATGATGCTGGATCGGTTCGAGCTGGCGTGAAATCGCAGGGAACTGATCGGCGCCTGTGAACGGTGGCGCATTGCGAGCGATGCTCGCGGCGCGGTCGGATCTGTTACCGCCGTGAATGCTGCAAGTCACGTAACGGACACGGCGGCGCCTCGCATCATGTCGGGGCGCCGCCTTTCGTCTTGTCCATCCTAGGCATCTCGAGCGTCGAGGCGCCTGAATGTGCGTTCAGCCGTGACGTATTCACGTGGCCGCATGTATGTTCAGCGTACACAGTTCAACTGTAGCAGGTCTGGATCCATGGTCACTCGAATGAGCGACGAGTTCGCTCGACTGCTCGCGCCAAGCTTTGAGCTCGAGGATCTCGAGGGCAGCGAGGCGATCGCGTTTGGGCTCTGGCCCGATCTCACGCTCGCGTACGTCAATCCGGCCTGGACTCGGTTTGCGGAAGGCAACAACGGGGAACCCGGCATCCAGAATGAATGGGGAATCGGGGCGCGATATCTCGACGCGATACCGGGCGTGCTGCGACCATTCTACGAGCAGTTCCTGACGGCAACGCCCGAGCCTGGTGTATCGCTGCATCCGCCGTCGCACGTGTACGAATGCTCGAGCCCGACAGTTTTTCGTCAGTACCTGATGCAGGTCTATCCGTTGCAGAAGCGTGCCGGATACATCGTCCTCAATGCCCTCGTCGCCGAGTCGGCGCACGATCCGCTGAGCCGCGCGCCGCATACGCCTGATCTGGACATGTATGTCGACGTGAACGGCATCGTCACACAGTGTTCACACTGTCGATTGATCCGGTGCGTCGGTGAGCAGACGCGATGGGATTGGGTGCCGTCATGGGTCGAGGAGGCTCCACCGAAGACAAGTCACGGCCTGTGTGAAATGTGCTTCACGTACTACTACGGCGTCGCGACCACGTAGTCGTCACTGGTCGATCAGACTCTTCCGTGACACGCCGTCATAGAGCTGGGATGGTACGAGCGCTCCACTGCCGACGCGCTCCCCTTGGAGTGGCGTCTTGTCGCCACGCTGCCGATGACAGGCGGAAGTGATCTCGGAACGCCGACGAGTGAAGCAGACGCTGTGCATGACTGCTCTCGCCATGAGAGCAACGTACGGGCTCATGTACTTGTCAACTCGCCAGAATCGGACTCGGCGTTTACCCACAAATCCTGCCGCGGCTTTCGACCGGCTGTGATCCACCAGAGCGCCCTGATCGCAGCGTTGAGTCGTTCTCACGCGATTCGCTTTGTAGTGCCATTCTCATGTGCACAAATATCCGACGACAGCAGGTTATCTCAATGAAATAGGACTACGTTCCTATTGCGGGCACCATCGACTGCATCAGCATATCCCGCCAACGGCGAGTGCGACCAATCGGCTCTGCGGGAGACTCCCGCGACGCGCCAGCAACTGAATCGAGAGCTCGCGGCTGCTGTCGGCCGCACGATAGAGTTCGGCGCAAGATCGTACTTAAGATGCAACGGAGCACAGATGTTTACGGACGCGCACGTCGCTTCGACCATGCTGTCGAAAGTGCTTACGGGCATCCGCGGGTTCGACGAGATCACGCATGGTGGGCTGCCCGCCGGTCGCACGACGCTGGTGCTCGGCGGCCCGGGATGCGGCAAGACGGTATTCGCGCTGCAGACCCTCGTCAACGGTGTACGTGACTCCAGTGAGAGTGCGATCTTCGTCGCCTTCGAGGAAAGTGCAGAACGCATTCTCAGCAACGCCGCGTCGTTCGGGTGGAATCTTGCAACGCTGACGCCGAGCGAGCTGTTCTTCTTCGATGCGCGCGTGACGCCGGAGACCGTCACTGCGGGTGAGTTCGACCTCATCGGCATGCTCGCGATTCTCGAGGTCAGGGCTGCGGAAATCGGCGCTCGACGCATCGTATTCGACGGCATCGACCAACTGCTCTCCCTGCTCGACGATCCCGCCGCCGAGCGACGTGAAGCGTATCGCATTCACGACTGGCTCCTGCGCACCGGCCTGACCGGAATCATCACGCAGAAAGTGAGTGGGAACGAGTCGGATCAACGCTACGGATTCCTGCAGTTCACGGCCGATTGTGTCGTGCTGCTGCGGCACCAAGTGGTGGACGGTTCCGCATTCCGCAACCTGCGCGTGACGAAGTATCGCGGTTCGGGTTTCTCCGCCGACGAATTCCCGATCACGCTGACGCATGCGGGTCTGCAGCTGACGAATCGCGGTCCGACGGAACTGCGCTATGACGTGTCGGACGAGCGTGTCTCGACCGGACTGGCGCGCCTCGATCACATGTTGAAGGGCGGGTACTACCGTGGAAGCAACGCCTTGATCTCCGGCGCACCGGGAACGGCGAAATCCACGCTGGCCGGCCTGTTCGCGGCAGCGGCCTGCGCGCGCGGCGAGCGCACGATGTACGTGAGCTTCGACGAAGGGGCGAGCCAGATCGTGCGCAACCTGCGGTCCGTCGGCATTCAGCTTGCGCCCCATGTCGACTCCGGGCTGCTCAAGATGTTTTCGACGCGCACGCGAGGGCCGAACATCGAGGACCAGTTCGGCGACCTCCGCGCGATCGTCCAGCAGCACAATCCCACGTGCCTCGTCATCGATCCATTGTCGGCGCTGTCCAGCAAGCTTTCCCACGCCGCCTCGGCGGATGCCGCGCAGCATTTTCTCGACTTCCTGAAGGTGCGGGCGATCACCGTCGTGAACACGTCGCTGCTCGACGGCCTCAACACCGATGAGGCGACGGCGACGGGCATCTCGACCATAGCGGATACGTGGATCCACATGTCCTATGTGGTTCAGGACGGTGAACGGAATCGTGCGTTGACCATCGTCAAGTCACGGGGCACAGGGCATTCGAACCAGGTGCGCGAGCTGGTGCTTGCCGACGATGGCGTCACACTCACGGATGTCTTCGTTGCGCAGGGCAAGGTGCTGATGGGTGTCGCGCGGTGGCAATGGGAGAACGAGAGTGCGGCCGCCCGGCAGAGCGCCGACGAGGCACTCGAACGGCGCCGCCTGCACCTGCAGCTGTCCCAGGCCGAGGCGAACGCACGACTCGAGGTCATTCGCAGTGAAATGGCGGCGCGCAGCGCGGAGCTCGCCCTGCTCGTCAGGGAAGAGGGGTCGGCGACCGACCTTGCTGCGGTGGACACCGCCACGCTGCGTACCCTGCGATTCGCCGATGAGGAGCCATCCGACACGCCGCCGGACGCTCCGCCGAAGAAATCACGGCTCCGACGGGGCGCATAGGATGCCCACTCGCGGATCAACCGGCCCTGCGCTCAAACTGCGTCTGTACGTGGCAGGGAACGGCCCGAATTCCGTCCTCGCACGACACAACCTGGCCACACTGTGTACGACCGCATTCTCCGACGTTTGTGACTTGGAGGTGGTGGACCTGCTCGAATTTCCGCATCGCGCGATCGCCGACGATGTCGTCGTCACGCCCACACTGCTCCGCGTGTCGCCATTGCCGGCACTGCGCGTCATCGGCAACCTCAGTGACGCGGGCAAGGTGCTCGCCATGCTGCGCGCAACGTGAGCGACAACGTCGACGCCGTGAACACGGCCCTGCGCATTCGGCTCGCGGATGTCGAAGCGACGATGCAGGCGCTCCTGTCCGGCGAAATCGATGCGGTCATCGATCCGCGCGACAGTTCGCCGGTGCTCCTTGCTCTCGCGCAGAAAGCGCTGCGTGAAAGCGAGGAGCGCTACCGAACCATCGTCGAGACCGCAAATGAGGGCATCTGGCTGCTCGAACTGGACGGTACGATCACGTTCGTGAACGAGAAGCTGGCCACAATGCTCGTGCACGGCGTGCCCGAGGTGGTCGGACGGTCGTTGTACGACTTCCTGCCGGATTCCTTCCATGGACTCGCTGCGGCGCGGCTCGCTCGTGCGCCGCTCGGTCTGGCGGAGGAAAGCGACTCGGCGCTTCGGCACCAATCAGGACGCGAGATCGCGGTTCTGGTGCGCACCAGCCCCATCGGCGATGCGAGCGGAGGGTGCGCCGGCGTGCTCGCGATGATCACCGACACGACGCGACGCAGTGTCGCGGAGCGGAAATTGCGCGAGAGTGAGGCGGAGTATCGCCAGATTGTCGAAAGCACGACGGATGGCATCATCAAGCTCGACAAGTACGGCACGATTGTATTCGTGAATGCACGCTTTTCGGAAATGCTGGGATATGCGGGGAGCGAACTGGTCGGGTCCCATGTCCTGTCCGTGGTGCCACCGGCCGAACACGCCAGCGTGCGCGACGCACTGCGGCGACGCGAGGCAGGCGCCAGCACTGCTACTGACACGTTCTATACTCACAGGAACGGCACAGACATCTCCGTCAACATCGCCGGATCGGTATTGCGGGACGAGACGGGCCAGTTCAGCGGCGTTCTGGGTCTGGTACGCGACATGACGGAGCGCAACAAACTGCAGGCGGAGCTGATTGTCAGCGATCGCATGGCGTCGGTCGGTACACTCGCCGCCGGCGTGGCCCACGAGATCAACAATCCGCTCGCGGCGACGATTGCGAATCTCGAGTTTCTGAGCGAGGGCGTCGCGACGCTGGAACGCGATCGCACTGCGGTGCGACAGGGTGACTGGCTGCGCCTTCGCTTCACCGAACCGTTGGCCGACGCGAGGGAGGCAGCGGAGCGTGTCCGCCGGATCGTGAAGGATCTGATGATCTTTTCGCGCTCGCCCGTCGACGAGCAGCAGTGGTCCGTCGACGTCAATGGCGTGCTCGAGTCGTCGCTGCGAATGGCCTGGAATGAGATTCGACATCGGGCCGAGCTGGTCAAGGATCTCGCGGACGTACCGGTCGTCCGCGCCGACGATGCGCGACTGGGACAGGTGTTCCTCAATCTCATCGTCAACGCCGCGCAGGCCATTCCGGTCGGTCACGTGGCGCAGCACGAGATTCGTGTCTCGTCGCGACGCGACGGCGACGCTGTCGTGGTGGAGATCTCCGACACGGGATGCGGAATCGGGGCAGATGATCTCGAACGCATCTTCGACGCGTTCTACACCACCAAGCCGGTCGGCGAGGGGACGGGACTCGGCCTCGCGATCTGTCGACGCATCGTGACGGACATGGGCGGCACATTGACGGTGCGCAGCACGCCGGGTGTCGGATCGACCTTTATCGTCACGCTGCAGGTCGCAACACATCCCGAAGCGGCGCCGCGTGCGGCTGCGCCGGCTGCCGGTGCGGCGTATCGCGGACGCGTGCTTGTCGTCGATGACGAGGATATCGTTGCCCGAGGCGTGGAACGGGCCCTCGATGAGGGGGGCCACATCCAGCGGGCACCCAGCGCCGACGCCGCCCTGGCGCTCGTCCTCGGCGGCGAGCGATACGACGTCATCCTGTGCGACCTCATGATGCCGAACATGACGGGCATGGAGCTTCACGACCGGTTGGTCGAAATCGCGCCGGGTCAGGCGCGTCGCATGATGTTCATGACCGGCGGCGCGTTCACGGCCGAGGCACGACAGTTCATCACCTCGATGGATCTGGTGCTGCTCGAGAAGCCGTTCGGCACCAGTGAGCTGCGCACGGCGGTCCAGCAGTTTTCCGCGTCGCTGGCGGAGGGGACGCAATGACTCGCAGCGCCGTCCTCGTCGTGGACGACGATGCCTTGATCCTGCGCGTCGTCGCACGGAGCATGAGCCCGTACTTCGATATCACCTGTGTGTCGAGCGCGAAGGAGGCGCATGTCGCGCTGGCCTCGGACATCACGTTTTCGGTGATCGTGTCCGACATGGTCATGCCGGGTGAAAATGGCGTGCAGCTGCTGCAGAATGTCCGGACGCATTATCCCGACATCGTGCGGGTGATGCTCTCGGGCGCTGCGCGAATGCCCGACGCCATCGCCGCGGTCAACGAAGGGCAGGTATTCCGCCTGCTCGCGAAGCCGTTCGAGGTGACAGGCATGCGAGTCGCGCTTACGGCCGCCGTGGAACAGCATCGCCTGCTGACGTCGGAGCGCGAGCTGCTGGAAGAGACATTGCATGGCAGCATCAAGGCCCTCACGGATCTGCTCGCAATCGCGCAACCGATGGCGTTCGGCCGGGCAAGCCGCATACGTGATCATTGCACCGATCTTGCGGCGCGTGCCGGAGTCTCCCGGCGGTGGGATATCGAGGTCGCCGCGCTCTTGTCGCAGATCGGATCGGTGACGCTCGACAATTCAACGCTCACGCGCTGGTATCACAATCGTGAACTGACGCCGTCGGAGCAGGCGCAGATTGCCCGCCTCCCCGAAATCGCGGAGACACTGATCGCCGAAATCCCGCGTCTCGAAACCGTCCGGTCCATCCTTCGGCGCCAGTTCGAACCGTCCGATGCAGTTCAGCTGCCGGTAGGCGCCGCGATTCTCGCGATCGCCAGGGACTTCGAGACCCTCAGTGGCGAAGGGTTCGACGCGGAAGCGTCCCTGTCGACGATGGAGGGCCGCGGAAAGCGATACAACGCGGAACTCCTCCACGCGTTCAGGGAGATTCGCGGCAATGCCGCGCCGGCGGCGGCGATCCATGAGATGGAGATGATCGATGTGGCGGATTCGATGGTCTTCGCTGCCGATGTGCATGCGCCGAACGGTCTGTTGCTGATCGCACGTGGGCAGCGTGTGACCACGACCTTGCTCGGTCGGATTCGCGCGCAGACGTTCGGTTTGCCTTCGTCGACGATGGTGCGGATGATCGTGTCGCCGCCGTCGCCGCCGTCGCCACCGCCGTCAGAGTCGGCCTGACGCAGCTCGTGTGGCGAGTCACCAGCGTGCATCCGACGCGCGTTTCGACTTCACCAGCTCACGCGCCCGTCCCTCGTTGCCTCCACTCACTCGGCGACATCCGAAACTCCTGGCGAAAGGCCGCGTTGAAGCGACGCAGGCTCTGAAAGCCACTCGCGTACGCGACGTGCGTGATGGTGAGGCGCGCGTCGCTGAGGAGTGCGGTCGCGGCGCGCAGGCGTTGCGCGAGCGCGAGGCGGAACGGCGATGCGCCGACTTCACGACTGAGCGCGCGGCGCAGATGGCGATCACTCACGTCCAGTGTGTTCGCGAGGGCACGCACGGACTGTCCGTTGAGCGCGCCACTGGAGATCTGCGCGACGACCTGTCGCGCGAGGCGCGGAACGACGTCGAGCGGTGTCTGTCCGGATTGTGCATCCGGTCGGCAGCGTTTGCAGGCACGAAATCCCGCCGCTTCGGCGTCGCTGCATGACATGAAGAAGCGACGATTCTCCGGACGTGCGGTCCGCGACGGGCAGACGGGTCGGCAGTAGATCTTCGTCGAGGTGATCGCGACGAAAAAGACGCCGTCGAACGTCGGGTCCCGGGTCTCGACGGCGTGGTGCCAGAGCGCGTTGGTGGCGTCGGTGGTCATGCGGGAAACGTATTCCGGTGAGCATCGGAAGGCTCGCCGGAAGCGGACGTAGCGGTGGTGAATCCCCGCTCTGGTGAATAGCGGGGTCATGCCTGCGCCGGTACGCTGCCTCGTTTTCCGCTCGGCATCGTCGTGAAACGGTCCCATGACCTGACGCGAGCAGGGTTTGCGTTCCGGGCACCCGTTCGTCCCTGCAATGGAGACGCATCCGGCCTGCTCGCCGACATGCCGCTCGCCGAAGCCTGCGCCCCGCACATGAACTCCGCTCGAACGCGGACAGCCAATGCGAAGAACCACGGTGAAATGCTACTGACCCTGTTTTCATTCTTCGTGTTCTTCGGCCTCGGTTTCCTGGCGCATCTGGCAGAGGTGCGTTGGCCATTGCGGTCCTACGACACCCCGAAGTCGTGGATGATCGATACTCTGGGGTTCGGCGTCGCGACAGCGGCGACCATCGCATCACGCATCGCGTTCCCACACATCTTCGATCGACTGCCGACGCTTCCGGGTCTTCACTGGATGACGACAGCGTCGCATTTCGTCTCGGCCGAGATTCCGTGGCCCGTCGCGTTCGTCGTGTCGGTCATCCTGCTCGACTTCCTGCTCTACGTCGGGCACAGACTGTTGCACACATCTGCGCTCTGGCACACCCATGCCGCCCATCATTCGGTGGAGCACATGTACTGGTTCGCAGGCAGTCGCGCGTCGCCCGTGCACATCATGGTGCAGCTCGCGATGGGCACGTTGCTCGGCCTTGTGTGGCCCGTCGCCGGAGGCATGCATGCGATCGTTGCAAGCACCATCTTCTACGCGGTGATCCAGCACTTCAATCACGCGAATATCCGCTGGCGTCTCGGCACGCTCGAGTGGTTGTTCGTCATGCCGCGATATCACTTCGTCCACCATGGTGCGGCACGTCGCCTCAATGACTCGAATTTCGGCTTCGTGCTCACGATCTGGGATCGGATGTTCGGCACCTACACCGATCCGGACGACGTGCCGGAGAATTTCCCCCTCGGCCTCGAGTACGATGTAGGCCTGGGGCGGATGTTCATCGGCGTTGCACCGAGGGCGCCGCTGCCCGACGCCGTCAGCGCTGACTAGGGTTCGTGGCGTTGATGCGAACCATCACGCGAACGTTCCACGCGCCGTCGCGCACCACGCCAGCACTCGCATCGCGCGCAACGTCACCCACCGACTTGGCTGACCGACAGCATCGCCCAGCGTGACGAGCATGGTGCCCGTGTGCTGCGTATCGAGTCGCCACCTGCCGTTGTCATCGCGTTTTGATTCGACGAGCGCGATGGCACCGGCGATTCGGGGGTCCGGTGCAGCGGCGGCGTTTCGCAGATAGTCGAGTGCGCGCAGCACGTCGTAATGCCACCAGGTCGGGAAGGCGAAGTCGGTAAACACCGCCCCGGTCTTGCGATCCGCGCCGATGGCCTCGCCGGTCGACTTGCGCCGGAACAGTCCGCGTTCGAGCAGATACTCCTGACCCCGGAGCCGATGCGCCCTGACGTCGGAGCGGTTCATCGCCTGACGCTCGTACTCGAGCAACGCTTCGAGCGCGCAGATGGTGGTGTTGAATGAACTGCGCGTCGAGCCACGCTCCGCCTCACAGTTCCAGCCGCCATCGGGCAGCTGTTCGGCCAGGAGCCGGTCGATGATGCCAGTCACTTCCTGACCGAAGTATGCGCCGGCCGCCGCGACCTGGCCGTTGATGCACGGTTCGATTTCGCCCTCGAAGTAGGCATTGCCGTTGCACTCCTCCGGTCCACAGTCGCGCCACGTGACGTGTTCGCGAACGCGTCGAAGCGCGACGTGCGCCTGCATACCGGCAGGATCGAGTCCGAGATCGCGCAGCAGGAGGAGGATGTGCATCGTGGAATCCCAGCCATGATTCCACGCCGCTCCGCCCCACGAACCGTCGTCGGCCTGCAGCGACAGCAGCTGTGCACCGACACCCTCGGTTGCGACCCGATCGCGCTCCGCTGCAATCTCGTTTGCGGACGCATCCGTCAGGTCGCGCATCACCTGCCATCGGATGGAGGGATCCGAATCGAGCAGCCACTCGATCGTGGACATTCGCGCTGACTCGAGCTGCTGTTTCGATGAACGCATGTGTTGGGTCGACTGACGGTGCGTTTGTTGGTGAGTCGACGGAACGTGCAGCGCTTGCCCCCGCAACGCAACCACGATGCGATTCGGGCAATTCAAGATCGCCACGCCGGGCGCAGCATCACAACGTGGCTCGTCGCCTCTCGAGATGGCGGCGGGCCGCGTCATCGGTCGTCAGCGAGATTGCCCGCGCGAACGCCGCATCCGCATCGACCACCGCACCGCACTCGGCGAGGAGATGGGCGCGTGTCGCCCACGCCGGCTGGAAGCGTTGCACCGCCGCGTCGGTGATCGCGTCGAGCATCGCGATCCCGGCTCTCGCCCCTTCTGCGCGTCCAACGGCCGCGGCAAACGCAACGCGTGCGCCGAGTGTCGGTGAAGTGCTGACGAGCGCCGCATGGAGCGTGCGCAGCGCGCGCCAATCGGTCACGCCGCTGCGGGCGCGGTCGCAATGCACCGACTGAATTGCCGCCTCGAGCTGAAAGCGGCCGGT
>JACMLX010000113.1 GCA_014379355.1 Gemmatimonadaceae bacterium | reverse complement strand
CCGCCGCGGATGCCGGCGTCAATGCAGCGGCCGGCGAGACCGCAGCAGGTCGCGCCTGCGCCGGCGCCAACACTGGCAGCAGCAGCGCGGCAGCGCACATCGCACGAATATTCTTCATCGGAACCTCGGGACGCGGAAAATCCAGCACAGTGCTCGGGTGGTGGTACCCCTCAGACGACTGCCGTTCCCGCGCCCATGATCGAACGGCCGACGGCTTCCGCAATCGGGAGCAGGCTTCGGACCATCTCCTCGAACTGCGGCGGATGCAGGCTCTGAGCACCATCGCTCCACGCCTTGTCGGGCTGCTGATGCACTTCGACGATCACACCGTCCGCACCGACGGCGACTGTTGCGCGCGCGAGTGGTGGCACCGCATCACGAATGCCGACGCCATGGCTCGGGTCGCCGATGATCGGCAGGTGCGACAGCCGCTGTACCACCGGAATCGCGGACAGGTCGTAGACGTTGCGCGTTGCCGTGTCGTAGCTGCGAATGCCGCGCTCACACAGGATGATCCTGCGATTGCCTTCCGACATGATGTACTCGGCCGCCAGCAGCCACTCCGTGATCGTGGCCGACATCCCGCGCTTGAGCAGCACGGGCACGCCGAGTCTGCCGAGATGCTTGAGCAGCGAGAAGTTCATCATGTTGCGCGCGCCGAGTTGGATGCAGTCGGCGTATTTCGCGACCAGGTCAGCCTGACGCTCGTCCATCGCTTCGGTGATGATGGGCAGGCCGGTTTCGCTGCGTGCGAGCGCGAGCTGGCGCAGACCTTCCTCGCCGAGTCCCTGGAAGGCGTAGGGCGATGTGCGCGGCTTGTAGGCGCCACCACGCAGCGCGACGGCGCCAGCCGCCTTCACCAGCCTCGCGATGTGCACGATCTCGTCTTCGCCTTCGACGCTGCACGGACCGGCGACGACCGGCACCTCGGTGCCACCGAACACGACGCCGTGCCCGATGGAGACGAGTGACTTCTCCGGCTGCCAATCACGCGACACCTGCTTGTACGGCTTCGAGTCGTACAGCACGCTGGCAACACCGGCCATGCCCTCGAAATGGGACGTGTCCACCTGCCCGTCGTCACCGGCGACGCCGATGGCCGTGCGCAGGGCGCCAGGCATGGGAAGCGGGTTGAACCCGAGCACCTGAATCGCGTCGCACACCGCCTGGATGTCCTGCGGCGTGGCGTTCCGTTGCATCATCACCAGCATCGCGTCACGTCCTCAGCAGTCGAGCACGAGCCCATCCGTGGCGATCACGGTCGGTCCGGCCCAGCGCGCGCCAAGCTCGGCGCGCAGATCGATCCCCTCGAGCGGGGGATACATATGGGTCACCACCAGCGTTCCCGGTTTCGCCGCCGCCGCCAGAGCACCGGTCTCGGAGGGCGTCAGGTGTATCGACACCGGCATCGCGTCGGGCAGGGAACACTCCGCCAGCAGCAGGTCACAGCCGGTCGCCCAGTGGCCCAGCGACGGATCGTCGCCAGTGTCACCGGTATAGACCAGCCGCTTTCCATCGTGCTCTATGGAATATGCCACGCTTTCGGGCGTATGTGGCACGCTGCGGCTGGTGAGCGTGATCCCGTCGGTGAGCTGAAACGCTTCGTCCAGCGGCGGTTCGATGATGTCGACGAGAAATCCGGGCATCGCCAACCAGTCACCGAGAGCCGCCGCCCAGCGTGTCAGCAAGTCCGCCGTGCCTGCAGGCCCCACGATGGTGAGCGGCGCCGTCCGAGGCTCCAGCCGCGCATGTCGCCAGGCGAAGATGAGCGTCGGGAGGTCGCCGATGTGGTCCAGATGCCAATGCGTCAGCACGACGTGTGTGATGCCCCACCAGTCGATGCCGCGCCGCGCCATCGTGTGCGCCGAGCCCGGACCACAGTCCATCAGAATCCGCGCGTCGCCGGCGTCCACCAAATACGCCGCACAGCCGCGCGTCGCCGAGAGCGAGATCGTGCCTGATCCGATCACCGTCAGCTTCATGCGCTTCCTCTCCGTTCTGCGTGCGCCTGAGCATCGCTAAAAGTGTTCGCGCGGGGACGCGGGAGCGCGGGGAATTGGATGCGCCACTGCTTGCAGCCAAGCAATATGACAGTCAGCGCATTCGTGCAAAGGCGCCGATGCGCGGAGGAGATCAGCGGAAAATGCGATTGGAACTACGCTCCAGGAACGCAATTTCAAAGACTCAGTTGCTCGTCTCCGCGATCCCGCGCCTCCGCGCGAACACTGTTCGCCGTGCGAGCGCGGACACTCGTCGAGCGCGCCGACCGCGCCGCGCCGCCGCGTCCCCGCGAGAACACTGTTACTGTTGGCAGTCGCAGTTCCAAAGCCGTCGCTCGTCCCCGCGTCCTTCGCGGTCCCCGCGCGAAAAGTCTTCCGTCACTCAGCGCAAAAATTACGCGACTGCTTCGACAGTCTCCGACGCCGCGTCGGACGGAATCGATAATTCATTCCTTCCCGGATCATCCTCGACACCACCATTCGTCGCGCCGCCATTGCGGTTGCGCATGCGGACGCTGACGAGCGAGCTCACGCCGGGTTCCTGCATCGTCACACCGTACACCGCGTCGGCCGCTTCCGTGGTCGTGCGCGGGTTGTGCGTGATCACGATGAACTGCGTTCGCTCCTTGAACTCGTTCAGCATCTTCACATAGCGACCCACGTTCTGGTCGTCGAGTGGGGCATCGACTTCGTCGAGAAGGCAGAACGGGCTCGGACGCGTGAGGAAGATGCCGAACAGCAGCGACAATGCCACCAGCGCCCGCTCACCGCTGCTGAGCAGGTGGATGCGCTGCGTCTTCTTGCCGCGCGGACTGGCGTGAATCTCGATGTCACAATCCAGCGGCTGATCCGGATTCTCGAGGCGCAGGTCACATTCGCCACCACCGAACAGCGTCTGGAATATCTGCTTGAAGTTCTCCCGCACCTTGGCGAACGTGGCGAGGAACAGCTCACGCGCCGTGGCGTCGATTTCCTTGATCGCCTGCAGCAGTGACAGCTTCGCTTCCGCCAGGTCGTTGCGCTGGGCAGCGAGGAAGTCGAGACGCTTCACCTCTTCTTCGTGTTCCTCGACGGCCAACGGGTTCACGGGCCCCAGTTGCTCGAGCTGCTGCTTGAGCTGCTCATTCTCGAAGCGCAGTGCATCCGCATCCAGGTCGAGCGGTTCGAATCCCTCGAGCAGTTCGGCGATCGGCTTCCGCCACTCGGTTTCGAGGCGTTCGCGGATGTTCTGTCTGCGTGCCTCCAGCTGCGTGTGCCGCAGCTCCGTCTGATGCAGTTCCTCGGCCATCAGCAGGGCCTGTCGCCGCACGAGGTCGAGCGCGTCGTCGCCGGTCTGCAGCGCGAGATCGGCGGCACGCAGACCTTCCTCGGCCTCGATCAGTCTCGTGTCGAGCTCCGACAGTGCGAGCTGGCGTTCCTCGAGCTGCACCGTGAGCGTGGCGATCTGCTCGGCGAGTGCCGAGTCTGCGTTCGCCAGCTGCATCAGTTCAGCGCGCAGCGTCTCGAGTCGCGCGGTCGCCGTCGCCTGTTCCTGCAGCAGGCGCGATGCACGATCCTGTGCCACCTGCACGCGCGCGTGTGACTGCGCCTGTGCGACCTGCGCGACCGTCCGACCTTCGCGTGTCTCCTCGAGCATCTCATCCGCGCCGGCCAGTCGCTGGCGCGCGCTGATGATCAGCGTCTCGTGGCCCGCGAGACCGGCGCGCCATTCCTCCGCTTTCGCATCGTCGTCCGCGGCACGTGCCTGCAGCGATGCACGACGTTCACCGAGCTTCTCGGTCAGCTGCTGCGCATCGTTGCGTTCGCGATGGGCCCGCGCGCTGCGACGTTCGATCTCGGCACGCGCCTCTTCGGCTCGACGCACTTCACCCTGTGCCTGCGTCGCGGCGTCGGCCGCCGACATCACGGCCGCTTCGGCGGTGTGCAATGTGGCACTGACCGTCTGTGCTTCGAGCGTGATGCGCGCCCGATCCGCGTCCAGCCGTTCGAGATCGTCGCGCAGCATCGCCAGTTCCGCGCGACGCTGGATCGGGCCCTGCGCCGACTCACCACCCGGCAGGTAGATCGCGCCGCGGGCATCGACGAACCCGCTCCCACCATCCAGCTGCGTGACCTGTCCGAGCAGTGCGCGCACCCAGCGATGCGCGGGCTCGCTCGCACGTACGCGCGACGCGAGCGCATCGTCCTCGCTCGCGACGTCACTGACGGCATCCAGTGGCAGCAGGAGCACCGGCCCTGGTTTCGCGAATGCATGCCACGCTGCCACTGCACTCGCCGCGTCGCGATCACGCACCACCACCGCATGTACCGTGGCACCGAGATACCGCTCCACGAGAATGGCTGCATCACTGTCCGCCGAGAGAAAATCGGACAGCGGACCAAGCACGGCGCCGCTACCGAAGCGTTCCTTCTCGCGCAGGACCGATGCCGCACCCGGCGCCAGGCCGACGCGATCGCGATCCAGTGCCTCGAGGCCGTGAATGCGCCCCTGCAGTGACGTGCGCTGACGATCGGCATCACCGAGTCGTGTGCGCACATCGGCTTCCGCTGCGCGTGCGGTCTGCGCGGCGGCGCGCGCACCTTCCAGCGCGGTCTGCGCGCGCGACACATCCACTCGTGAGATCTCGAGTGCTTCGTCCGCGGCTTCGCTGTCGCGCGCCACCGACGCCAGCGCGTCGGCCAGCGTCGCCACTTCCGACTCGAGTACCGTTTCGCGAGCCAGCACTTCGGCGAGCTCCCGCTCCGTGCCTTCACGATCCAGTTCCAGGCGACGCACCTGGTCACGCGCGTCGCGGAGCGTCCGCTCCGCTGCTTCCACCTGCTGGCGCGCCATCGACACGGTGCGACGCGCCTCTTCTTCGGCCGCCGCGCGCTCCGTCAGCAGCTCGACGGCCGCGGCCAGTTCGGTCTGCAGTCGTAACCGTTCCGTCTCGGCATCTTCACGCTCGGCGATCACGCGCTGACCGAGTGCCTCGCCATCCTGCAACTCGGCATCGGCGCGTTCGCGACGGGACATGGCGTTGCGCTGCCGTTCCTCGGCCACGCGCAACTCGCGCTCCACCTGGTTCGCCTGTTCGCGTTGCGCCTGCGCCATGCGCGCCAGCTCGGCCCGCATGCCTTCTGCCGCGGCACGTGCGCGCTGTGCGGCCTCGCGATCACGGGCGGCGGTTTCGGCCTGCTCCGCGGCGGCAGGCACGGCCTCGCGCAATTGCTCGAGCCGAGACTGCAACTGCGTCAGTTCATCGGCCCAGCTTTCCAGTTCGCGCGCGGCGAGCGTGACATCGACGGCGAACCGCCGTGATGTCAGCTCGACGCTGCGCTCGGCCTTCTTGCGTTGACGCGCGAGCGAGCGCACCTGACTCTGCACTTCCTCGATCAGGTCATCGAGGCGCGAGAGGTCGACCGTCGTCTCCTCGAGACGACGCTCCGTGCTGCGACGCCGATCACGATAGAGCCCGACGCCGGCCGCTTCCTCGAACAGTTCGCGCCGATCATCGGGGCGATCACTGAGCAGCGCATCGATCATCTTCGCTTCGATCACGACGCCACTGTCGGCACCGAGCCCCGTGCCGCGCACGAGATCGTGGATGTCGCGCAGGCGACACGCCGTCCGATTGAGGAAGTAATCGCTCTCACCCGAGCGCGAGAGGCGACGGGTGATCACCACTTCCTTGAACGCCACCGGCAAGATGCCATCGGTGTTGTCGAAGTGCAGCGATACTTCCGCCACGTTCACGGCGCGACGTGCGGATGATCCCTGGAAGATCACTTCTTCCATCTTGGCGCCACGCATCATGCGCGCGCGCTGTTCGCCGAGCACCCAACGCACCGCGTCGGAGACGTTCGACTTGCCGCAGCCATTGGGCCCGACGATCATCGTCGCGCCCGGCTCGAACAGCATTTCTGTATGATCCGCGAACGACTTGAAGCCGTGCAGAGTCAATTTTGTCAGTCGCAACTAAAGACTTCTCCCGGTCCGGTAATAGAGCGTCGCCGTGACGCCCTTTGCCTTCAATTCGTTCATCAGCGGCACCGCCTGTTCGGGCGATTCGAATGCGCCGACGAAAATCGTCGCGCTGCCATCGGTCTGCAGCAGCGGATAGGCGGCGATCTGGCGCTGCCCGTACCCATCGGCCACGTTCTGGGCCGCGCGTCGCGACACCTTGCTCTCGAGCACCAGCGCATACGGCGTCGCCACCACTCGTCCGGCATCCGACTTCAGCTTGCCCGTGCTGCGCAGCGACGCCAGCAGCGAATCTGCCTGCCGCGCCCTCGAGAATGCGCCGGCCTGCATCTGGAAGAAGCGACCGCGTTCTCCGCGAATGCGTACCATCGTGACCGTGCCGGCGGGCAGCTTGAGTCCGAGATCAGCCCAGCGCGCGAGTGCCTGCGCCTCGTCGTTCGTCGCAACGATGACCACGCCGTACGCCGCGGCGCGCAGCGAATCACCCGGATTCGCGACGCGAATCGCAAACGTGGAATCGACGCCACGCGACGGCGACGACGGGTCGGCCGACTCACCGGGACCCGCAGAATCCGGCACGTTGACCGCAGATGTCGTCGGCGCATTTTCACCGTTCGCGCCCGACTTCGATGCGCCGGGACGCGCGAACATCAGCCACGCCGCGAGCGCTGCGAACACCACGCCGACGCCGATGAGTGCAGTCTTCGGAATCGAGCGCGCGGGCGCAGGCAGCGTGAGCACACGTTTCTCGACCACGTCCTGCGCCGGCAACATCACGGGCGACGGCTGCCTGGTGACGGCCGGCGCACGCTCGAGCGGTACGGCCGGAACCTCAGGCGCCACCGGTGCAATCGGCGCGGCAGGCGTCACACGCGGTGGCGCGTCGACATGCGCGAGCACTGAGTTGCGCGGCACGGCGAGTACGGACGCCGCGTCACCGACCACCACGACGCCATCGAGCATCATCGCGAGTTCGTGCACGCCCTCCGCCTCGCTCGACGCGACCAGCAGCAGCAGGGCGCCGACTTCACGGAACCCGGCCGCGAGACGCTGCCAGCGTTCGTTGCGCATGATGTCGGGCGTCACGATCGGCTCGGTGCCGCTCGGCATCACGAACAGCATGCCCGAATCGTCGACCTGTCGCGCGATCTTGTTCAGCGAGACGCCGTACAGGAAGCTGTCGACGATGCCATGTGGATCATCACCGGTGACGAGGCGCTGGAGCGGCTCGACCTCGCCCACCAGGTCGCCGATCGCGACGCGACGGGTGCGTGCCTGCGCGCGACCGATGCCGATGGCGGCGCGCGCTGCCGCGACCGGATCATTGCCGGTCACCAGCACCGCATGCGCTGCATCGAGGGCCGCAGACGATTCAGCGCCGAGCGCCTCCCAGTCCAGCCCCAGCGTGAGTCCACCTGCCATCAGTTCGATCCCCCCTCGAAAACCCAGTAGTCGCGTCCCGCGCCTTGCCCGGCGCGCTCGGCGTCCGCGCGCGACCGGAAAGGACCAAGAATAACCCGATAGAGCGCGATGCCGTTCGATGAGGTGGTCACCACGTGGGCCTTTTCGCCATTCGAGCGGATCGAGGAGGCCAGTTGCTGCGCCGGAGCCTCGGCCTTGAGCGCGGCAAACTGCACGACATAGCTCCCACGCTCACCCAACTGAGTGCCCGGTTCCTGAGGCGGGCGTGCGCGCGCCTGCGAATCCGCGCGGGCCAGGGTAGCCCGGCGCATGGAATCCGCGCGTGCGATGGATCGGGCCGAATCCGAACGGTTGGCCACACCCATCGTGTCGCGCCGGGCGCTGTCGACTGCAAGCCGACGCTTGATCGAATCAGGGACGGCGGCTCGCCTGCCGGTATCGGCGAGGGTGCCGGACGCCCGCAGTGGCGCATCACCGTCGCGGCGCCGGAAGCCGTTCCACTGGATCACGGTCCAGATGTCCTTCGCGCCGCCCTTCACGACTGACGCCTCGCTGAAGTTGCCGGCCGCCAGGACGACGACGTCACCGCCGCGCAGCGTCGCGAGCCGACCATCAGGAAATACCAACGGGAGATCCGCGCGCCACGCGGAGGTGAATCGACCGAGCACCTCGTCGGTCGCGATGCCGATCACGAGCACCGAATCACCGTCGCCGCCATGCTGCACGAGCAGGTAGCGGCCAAGAGGATCCATGCGCAGCGCGCTGGCATCTCCGGGGGCGGCAATTCTCGCGACGACTTCGTCGCTGTACTTGTTGATCACCTGCACGCGCGCCGCGACGCCATCGCGCCCGAGTACGTACACGCGGTCGCCGCTCGGCGACGACGCGGTGGCGATGATCGAGTCGCCGATGGCAATCGTTCCGAGTGTCTCGAGATCGCGCGCGCGCACGCTCACCAGTCGCGTCGGACCATCACTCAGGTAGTAACGATCGCCTCCGGCCGCGGAGATGAGACGCGCGTCGCCGCCGAATACGGCGCTGTCGACCGCCGTCGTGCCGGGCGGCCGAAATCGCGTGAGCACGGTTTCCTCACCACGCTGGCCGATCAGCAGCACGCCGCCATCGCGCAGCGGCTGCAGTTGGCTGAGCGTGGCGGCGGTGCGCACCTGCCACGGCTTTGCGTCGCTGGTCGTGAGGCGAATCACCGCACCGCCACTGGTGCCGTAGATCCCGCTGCCATCGAGGCTGACCGATTCGCCGAGTGGCGTGGACATGGCGCGTTCCAGCGCACCGCTGCCAAGCGTGAGACGCCACGGCAGGCCCGCCCCATCGGCGAGTACGAGTGTGCCGGCATCCATGCTGAACGCCAGCGGATGAACGGCCGGCGGCAGCGCTGCCCTCGTACTCCAGATGATCGTGTCGAGCACGGGATAGCGATACGCGCGCGCCGCGCCGCCCAGCGCGGGCACGCGGAGCACGATGGCATCGGGACCAAGGGAGCCGGAACTGCTCGCCGACGTCCCACGGTCCTCCGACGCGCTGCAGGCAGACAACACGAGCGCGATGGCGAACAGGGGGGTACGCACCCGACAAACCTAGTCCCTGAGCGAGCAGGCGGAAAACGCCTCGTACGACAAAGGGCGCCCGCTTTTGCAGGCGCCCTTTGTGCGATCGGTCAGGCCGCGATGGTCAGTACGACGTGCCGAGAGACCACTGCCAGAAACCCTTCCGCTCCGGACGGTCGAGCGGAATGGCGTAATCCCACCGCAACAGCGCGAAGTTGAACAGGTTCATGCGAATCGAGTAGCCATAGCTGCGGAGCAGGAAGCGCTGTGTTTCCGAGTTGTAGTTCTCCGGCTTTGACAGGGACGGCTTCTGTCCCGCGCTGTATGCGATGCCGGCATCGTAGAACACGGCACCATCGACCGGCGGCAGCTGCACGGGCAGCACGCCCAGTTCGAAGCGACGCACGAGCGGGAAGCGCAGTTCCGCCGAGGCCACCATGGCGCGTGACCCGAGCAGTTCCGTGTTGCTGCAACCGGATGACGCGCCGATGGTCGGCTGGCAGCCATAATCCAGTGCGTTCACGCGATCGTATCCGCGCAACCACATGCGTCCATTCGGATTGCCGATGTAGTTCGGGAAGAATGTTTCGTCCCGACCAGTGCGGAACAGGCTCGTGAATCGGGTCGCGACGGTCAGGTAGTTGAAGAGCAGGGGATCGTAGCGACGATAGTCCGCCACGAATTCGTGCCACTGCTTGCTGCCGAACGTCGGCTCGTATGCGAAGCGCATACGGCGTCCCATGATCGGCGCCGTGTAGCCGTTGAGCGTGTTGTCGGACACGAACGCTGCCTTCGGCTGCACGAACGTCAGCGCACCGAGATTCTGTTCGTTGACGATCTGGAACTGCGTGCTTTCGCCGAACGTGTTGAACTGGCGCGCGACGTCCACCAGCGAGCGCCCGATGTTCTCGAGTCCGATGCCGAGTTCGAAGCGCTTGAACCGGTTGCGCGGCAACAGCGACGTGAAGGCCACATCGCGCAGCACGTAGCGCGCGAGTGTCTGCGTTTCCTGGTAGATGCCCGCCGACACCTGCTGGACATCCTGCCCCGCAAAGAAGAAGAACGGATACTGCGAGACCGCCATGTTGTACTGCAGCTTCCCGGCGAGATTCGTGTAGCCGGCGTAGAAGATCGCATCCTGGATCCGGCCGTTCACCTGCGCGGTGAACGCCAGACGATTGTTGCCGAGCAGGTCGCTCAGCACCACGGTCGTCCCACCGAACAGGCCGCGGCCGAAGTTGTCCTGCGCGTAGCCGATACTCGGCCGCGCGACATAGTCCGCTTCGTAGCTGACCTTGTACGGACCATCGCGGAAGCGCGTCGGATCGGGCAGCGCGAGATCGGCGCTGTCGAGCATTTCGTCCACGGTCACGACGGTCGAATCGCGTTCACCGTGGTTGGGCAGCGAGTCAGACGCACGCAATCCATCGGGGCCGCGATACACGGAACGCGGCTGACCGATGCGGCGACCGTACACGTAGCCGGGATCACCAGGATTCGGCACGCGCACCGGATCGACGGCCGTACCTGATGGAAATTGCGGTGTACCCGTCGGCGTTGCCGTAGGTGTGCCGTTGCCGGTGTTCGGCGACGGGTTGCGCGTGGTCGGTGTGGTGGGCGGCAGGACGCCGACGATCGGCGTGTTGCCGCCCGGCGTGCCGGGAGGACGCACGCCCGGTACTGCCGGTGTGCCCGGTACAGGCGACGGCGACGGCGCCACGACCACTGGAGGTGCCGACGGTGTGATCGAGATGCCGTTGGCCGACGCGACCAGCACCGGCGCCGCCGTCGGGGCACGATACGGCTCCTTCTTCATCGCGCGCGGATTGTCCACCGTCCACACGGTGTATTCGCCCTTCTTCTCGAAGTGCACGAACGCCAGTCGATCGGCGGTGCGCGCCCATGTCAGTGCCGGGCTGAATTCGGTGATGCCCGACACGCCGCCCGCGACGTTCGTCAGCTGGTAGTGCTCGCGATTGCCGAAGTCGTAGAGGAACACGTTCGGCACGCCATTGCGATCCGTGATGTAGGCAAGGCTCTTCCCATCCGGGGCCCACTGCGGATTGATGTTCAGGCCCGGCTGACTCGGCAACACGGTGATGTTGCCGCTCGCCATGTCGTACAGACTGATCTTCCAGCGACTGAAGCGCAGCAGGTCGAAGTCCGTCTCTGCACCACGATCACTCGCGAACGCGATAGTACGGCCATCCGGCGACACACTCGGCATGAAATCACCATACCGATCGGTCGTCAGCTGACGGAAGCCGCTGCCATCGACGGAGACGATCGCAAGATCGGTGATGCCACCCTTGTTCGAGCTGAAGACGATGTGCGAGCCGTCCGGTGTGAAGACCGGGCTGAGCACGCCGTCCACAGGCAGGTCGATCCGACGCGTGTTGCCGCCGCGTGTGTTGGTGAGGTACAACACATCCTTGCCGTTCCGCTGACCGACGTAGGCCACCTGCCGGCCGTCCGGCGAGAATGAGCTCTGGCTGTAGAGCAGGCGCAATTCTTCGGCATTCGGATTGGTGGTGCTCTTCACCAGGCGACGGAGGCGCTTGCCGGTGCGCGCATCGGCCAGCCACAGGTCGATGAACACTTCGCCGCGCAGGAAATTGCCGTCCGACAGGAAGACGATGTTCTTGCCGTCGTCGGACAGCGTCGGCGCGAGGAAGATGTTGCCACCGCTCTTTTTCGGGCTCAACAGATTGTCCGCGAAACGGCGCGGGCGATCGAGATTCACGACGGCGGGCAGGAACTGCTTCTGCAGCGCATCCTTCCAGTCGTCGCTGAGCTCTTCCAGTGACAGGCCAAGTTCACGCTTGAACGCGCGTTCCACGCCGACGTTCGGCAGCGCCTCGAGAATCTGTCCGATGACCTGATCGCCCCACCGTTCGCCGATGTAGCGCATCAGCGACTCGCCAAAGCGGTACGGGAACCACTTGTCGGGATAGAGCGTCATCTGCTCGATCGTCGGGATGTCACCGTTCACCGCCGCATCACGCAGCCACATGTCGGTGAAGCGATGATCGGTGCCGAGCGAGAGGTACTCCGCCATGCCTTCCATCAGCCACAGCGGCGGGTTCACTGCCTGCAACGACTGCAGGTTCGCGCCGGCGCGACCGCGCGAGAACACGTCGTACTGGAACTGATGCGTCATTTCGTGCGCCAGCACATGCTCGAACGTGCGGAAGTCGCCCGTCAGCGGCAGCACGTTGCGCTGACGCTGCGCGTCCGTGACACCACCGGTGCCTTCACCGAGATCGCCGAAGATGTTGTTCTGGGCGAAGTCGGTGCGGCTGGCGAAGATCACGATCGGCTTGCGCTCGCGGAATTCGTGGCCGAGGACGCGTGACAGCCGGGCATACGATCGCTCGGCCATCCGGGCGGCGTCTTCCACGGCCGCCTTCTCTTCCTTGTAGTAGTGCACGCGGAAGTGCTCGGTTTCGAGCACCCGCCACTGGAACCGGTTGTACTGCACCTGGTTCTGCCCGAAGTACCCCTGCGCGCCGGCTGACGAAGCCAGTGCAATCGAAGTGGTGATCGCCACCACGAGGTTCCGCCGCATCCGCATTCCCAGTCCTCCCGGACCGCTCGAGACCAAGTGCCTCAGCTCCACAAGCCCGCGCCGCGTGTCACTCGAATGCCACGCGCTCGGCATCACTCCACAACCGCTCCAGCTGGTAGAAGTTCCGCAACGTGGGATGGAACACGTGAATCACGACATCCGTGTAATCGAGCAACGCCCATCGGCCCTGTTCGACGCCTTCGGCGTGCGTGACGCGTTCTCCCTCCTCGCGCAGCGAACGGACGACGTGATCCGCCATGCTTCGTACGTGTGTGTCGGACGTACCGGATGCAATTACGAAGAAATCGGTCATGTCGGTGAGTCCGTCCAGCGACAGCACCTGGATGTCCGTGCCCTTGAAGTCACTCATCAGTCGCGCCGCGCGCTTGGCGAGCAATTCAGAGGCCGCTCTGGTGGCACGGGTCGTACGGGTCAATGCAGTCATCGAAGAATGGAACGGCGAGCGCGAGCCCGCCACATGGCACAAGAGCCCGTCACGACGGGAATGACGGGGGCGACCTGCCCACAGGTTAATCCGTCGCCGCGACAACCACACACTGTGCCATTCGTTTTCCACTGCAGGAACTCCGCAAACGCGGGGCTGGTCACAGTGGCAACACCATGCAGACACGCCAAACAGGGCGCCCCCCTATCCGGAGGACGCCCTGCGGCGCCTGACAATTCCCGTGCGGTGGCCCAGGTCAGCCCTTGATGACCCAGACCTTCACTTCCGGCTTCACGTCGGCGTGCAGCTTGATTGCCACCTTGTAGACGCCGAGCGCCTTGATGGGCTCGTGCAGGTCGATCTGCCGCTTTTCGACGTGCAGACCCTGCGCCTTCAACTGCTCGGCGATGTCACCGGCCGTGACGGAGCCGAACAGTTTGCCCTCCTCACCGACGCGTGCCGCAAAGGTGATCGAGAGATCGGCGAACTTCTTCGCTTCCTCTTCTGCGGACGCGACACGCGCCTGTTCGGCGGCGATCAGCTTCGCCTTTTCCATCGAAATGCGCTTCTTGTTGCCCTCGGTGGCTGGCAGTGCCATGCCGCGGGGCAGCAGGAAGTTGCGGGCGTAGCCCGACGAGACCTTCACCAGGTCGCCGGCGTGGCCCAGACTGTCCACCGCTTGCCGAAGAATCACTTCCATTCTCTCACCCTCCTCGAATCAGGAAACCGCTGGCCGGATCCGGCGTCGCCAGTCGGCCCAAGTATCACCAAGTCCCACGAGACCGAGCGCGATCGCCGCGCCATCGCGCAGCAGCAGCAACAGCGCCACACCAACCACCAGGCCGAGCAGCGATCGCCCGGGCCGAAGAAACCACGCCAGCACGGCAGCGCCACGCATCGCGTAGAGCGCACCGAAGAACACGAGCAGATTCACGCCCAGCGGCCGCAGCGCATCGAGCGCGGGCAGCAACGCGAGCACGAGGCCCACGATCACCGACCAGATCCAGTGGTCGTTGAACCGGAAGTCCCGCAACCGCGCCAGATCGTCCCCGAGACGGGTGCGACTGAAGCGGTGAAACAGCGACCAAGCGAGCGCCATCGCCACCAACGACTGCAGGGCGAGCATCGACGGCAGGACGAGTCGCGCCAGCTGCGGCAGCCCCGTCACACTCTGCTCGAACCGGTCGAGCACGGCCGTCGTGGTGCTGTCGGCCCGCGTCGTACTCCCGCGCGTCATCTGCGCCCGGGCGATCCGCCAGTTGTTCAAATCCGCGTTCCCGCGAACCTCGAGCACCGAATCCACCGTGCGATCGAACGCCACCGGACCCGACGGCGTCACGACCACCAGCAACGACGCAACGATCAGCGCGGACAGCACCGCCACGACACCCTTGCCGAGGAAGCGCGTCGAACGGGAGGCAAACAGCGACAGGCCCAGACAGGCGCCTGCAACCACCGACCATCCTGCCGTCAGCACCTCGCTGCTCACGCCGCTGCGCGTCGCCGTCCACACCGGCCAGATCGCCACGACAACCGCGGCAACGGCCCGCACCGGACTTCCGCCTCTCCACCACCCGACCACGGCACATGCCGCCACTGACGGCAGCAACAGCAGCAGTGCGTGGTGGATCGGCAACAGCGTCTGCGCAACGGGCAGGTCGGCGGCGACGATGTAGGCGATCAGCGCCAACCCAAGCCACCACCATCCGCGCCGCGGCGCAGGAGCAGTGGCGTCCGTCATTGCAGAATCAGGCCTTGCTCGAACGCGTGTACGGCAGCAGCGCGAGGTAGCGCGCCTTCTTGATCGCGGACGCCAGCTGACGCTGGTGACGCGCATCCACACCGCTCAGACGGCTCGGCAGGATCTTGCCGTTCTCCGTGATGAAACGGCTCAGGAAACGCTCGTCCTTGTAGTCCACGAAACGGATGCCAGCCTCGTTCACCGGGCTGGGCTTCTTGTTGCGGCGGGCCATGGGTCAATCCTCGTCGTCGTCGTCATCGCCGGCTTCCTCAGCACGGCGCTTGGCTTCCAGCTGCTCTTCGGTGAGCGGCGGGGCTCCCAGCTCGTGCTCGTGCAACGAGATGAGATAACGCATCACACCCTCGTCGAGCTTCAGCGAGCGCTCGAATTCGGGCAGCTTGCCCGTTTCGGTGGTGAAGCGGGCAACGACGTAGTAGCCGGTGTCGCGCTTCTTGATCTGGTAGGCCAGCTGACGACGGCCCCAGTTGTCGATCGTGGCCTCTTCGGCCAGCGACAGCAGGCCGTGATGCTTGGCCAGCTTTTCGGCGATCACACCATCTTCGAGCGCACTGTCGAAGATGTAGACGGCCTCGTACGGACGCATGATTGCGGTCACGAGTGGCAATCCTCCCTGTGGTCAGAACCGCCCCCCGCGGGTTGCCGACGCGGGAGGAGGGGAATGAAGGGCAACCCTGATCGGGATACCCGTTGTCCCGCGCAGGCAGTGCCTGCTGCGGAGTAGCCTCGAAACATACGCGCCAGCCTACGCGGGCGGAACTCCCTCAGGGAATCGAGAGCGCCACCTTGCCGATCGTGCCGTTGCCTTCCACCAGGGCATGGGCCTCGGCGATGGCCTCGAGGGGAAAGCTGGCGTCGATCCTCGGCGCCAGTCGGCCGCTGGCGAGCCACGGGATCACTTCGCGCTCGAACGCCTGCGTCACGCCGATGCGCTCTTCGAGCGCCCTGCTTCGCAGCACGGTGCCTCGCACGGTCAGTCGCCTGCCGAGGATCGTCCGCAGATCGACCGTCGCCTTCGATCCGGCCAAGGCGCCGATCAGCATCAGACGCCCCTTGATCGCCATCGCCGGCAGACTTTCGGCGGTGTAATCACCTCCGACGAGATCGACCACGACGTCGACTCCGCGACCGTCGGTCCAGTCCATCACCGCCTTCGCCACCCATCCCGCCTCGCCGGGCTGGCAGCCATCGCGCATTCCCATCGTGCGCGCGACGTCGAGTTTGCCGGCACCGCGCGCGGTGCCGTAGACGGAT
>JACMLX010000112.1 GCA_014379355.1 Gemmatimonadaceae bacterium | reverse complement strand
CGCAGGCCGTCACCGGCACGCTGGCCGGTCTTGCGGTGCAGGCCGCCCCGCACGTGAGCTGGCATCGCACTGCGCGCATCGGTGCGATCGTCGCCGGTGCGTTCGCGATTGGCACAGCCACGTTCCTTGGCTTGCGTGCCGCGGGCATCGGGCCCGAAGGCTCGCTGCTGGCCAACGGCAAGCTGAAGGCTTCAGCACGGCTGGTGGTCGCCGATTTCGCGGCGTCGGCACAAGACTCGTCACTTGCGCGTGTTGCGGGCGAGGCTGTTCGCACCTCGCTGTCGGAGGCCTCGACCACGTCGCTGATGACGCCCGCTGACGCGGCTGCGGCATTGCAGCGGATGCAGCGTGATCCCGCATCGCCGCTGCCTCTGGCACTGGCGCGCGAACTGGCCGAGCGCGAAGGCGTGGCAGCAGTGGTCGCGGGTGACCTCACGCGCGCCGGCGCCGGCTGGATCGTCGGGCTGCGTCTGGTGACGGCTGCGGGGGATGAACTGGCAGCGTACCGTTCGACCGCATCCGGCACGGACGACCTGCTGGCGACCATCGAGCGTGTGTCGCGCAAGCTGCGCGGTCGCATGGGTGAATCACTCGCGCGCGTGAATCGCACGCCGGAGCTCGAGGTGGTGACCACCGGTTCCCTGGAGGCGTTCCGCCTGTTTGCCGAGGGCGCGCGCGCCGTCGATGTGCAGCACGACTTCGACCTCGCCGTGAAGCAGCTCAAGGCGGCGGTGGCACTCGATCCGCAGTTCGCGATGGCATGGCGCAAGCTGGGTGTGGCCTACAACAATGGCCGGTTCGGCGGAGCCCTCGGTGACTCAGCGTACGCGAAGGCGTTTCAGTTTCGCGAACGTCTGCCCACGCTCGAGCGGATGCGCGCCGAGGGCAGCTACTACTACTCCGTGCTGGAGGACCGGCCGCGGGCGGAACGCGTCTATCGCGACATGCAGCAGCAATTCCCGAACTCATTTGCCCGCTTTGGCGCCGTGAATCTCGGCAATGTGCTGGCGGGACAGCGTCGGTGGGCCGAAGCCGAATCGGTGTTGAGCTTGATCCCGGTGCATCTCGTGCAGCGCTACGAGAACCTGCATGCAGTGCTGCTGGCGCAGCGGAAATGGGAACAAGCTGACACTATCATAGGGGAAATGGCCCGGCGCTTTCCCGACAATCCTGATGTCTACCGGCTTCGCGCCGACCGGGCCTGGATGCTGGGTGACTGGGAGCAGTCAACACGCGAGATCGACAAGGCGCTCGCCGAAGCCAGACGGACAACCGAGAAGGCGCAGGGGTACTCACTGATTGCGGGTGAACGCTGGCAGCGCGGCCGCTTCCGGGAGAGTTTCGAGGCACGCAGGCAGGGCCAGGCAATGGATCGACAGCGCGGCGCGGCGGGCGCGACGCTGCTCATCGACAGCGCCTCACTGTCGCTCGCCGACATCGTATTTCGCGGCCGCGCCGCTGCCGGGCTGGCACGGCTCGAACGCATCGGCGGCGTGGCGGCGATGGACACGATTCCGGACGTCCGGCGGGATCTCGCACCGATGTTCTACAGCTATGCGCGCGCAAAACGGCCGACCGAAGCGGCCGCCGTGCTGTCACGCATGGAGCGCGAGTACAGCGACACGCTGCGACAGCGGCAGCGCAAGGTGAACTTTGCCATGGCACGCGCAGAGCTCGCGCTTGCACGCAGGGATTATCCTGCCGCACTGCGCTGGGCGGATTCGACGCGCATGCGCGGGGATGGCACGGTGGCGAACTGCGCGCCGTGCACCGAGATCCTGAGGGCTCGCATCTACGATGAGCAGGAGCAGCCTGACTCGGCCATGCAACTGCTCGATCACTACCTCGACGTCTCCGAGCCGGCGCGCGTGGAAGAGAACGAGACCGACTTTCTCAACCTTCCGTGGGCGCTCAAGCGCAGCGGCGAACTGCATGCGGCGGCGGGACACGTGCGCAAGGCACTGGACCGCTACGAGTCGCTGATCATGCTTTGGAACAAGGCCGACGAGGAGATGCAGCCGACGGTGCGTGATCTGCGCGCGCGCGTCGCGAGTCTGCGCGAACGCTTGCCGCGCTGAGCACTGCGTGGGCGCGACCCCTGAACGACGTCGCGCTCCATCGCAGTCGTGCCTGTGCGAGTGCTGTTTCGACACGTCAAGCTTTCGGCACGCGCGCCGTGACGCTCGTCGGCAACGCAAAACTGAAGGCCAGCGTCGCGATCACCAGCGACGCCGAGATCCAGAACGGTGCACCGATCGGCATGTGATCGAATGCCCAGCCGAGTGCGATCGGGAAGATCACGCGTGAAATGCCACCGAACGTCTGCTGCACACCCATGTACAGGCCGCGATCCTCGTTGCTGATCACCTTGCTCAGCATCGCGGTGACAGCCGGGAACGTGAACGCGGTGCCCAGCGGCCAGAATGCGATGCAAAGCGCCGCCCAGCCGACACTCGGTGCGAACGGCAATGCGGCCGTGCCGAATGCGAGCAGCACGGTCCCCACACGCGACAGTCGCGCTTCACCGAGCCAGTCCACCATCCGGCCGAGCACGAACACGCGTGTGATCACGCTCATCACGCCCACGTACGCGAACAGCAATCCCATCGTCGCTTCGTTCGCGTTGAACTTCCGGTTCAGGAACAGCGCGAGGATCGAGGTCAGCCCCTGGAACGCACCGATCGCGATCGCGTAGATCAGGATCAGTCGCGATGGTGCATCGCCGGGATGCGAGACGACGCGCGATACCGCAGCCATGCTCGTGCCGCTCTTGCGCGGCGGACGCGGTTCGCCGGTCTCGACCACCACACTGCGGATGCGTGATTCGGGCAGGTATTTCCACGCGAACCCGATGTTGAGCAGGCACAGAGTCGCGGCGGCGAGTCCCGGCGCTGCGTCACCCAACCATTGCGGCCATGACGCGGCAGCGACCTGCTGCTTGCCGAGCGTCGCGAAATACCCGCCGAGCACCGGACCGATCGCGACGCCGAAGTTCGTCGCTGCCGACAGCCAGCCGAGCGCTTTCGTGCGCTCCTCGGGCTTCGTGGCGTCGGCCACGTATGCCTGAATCACACCGACCGTCCCGCCGCCTGCACCCTGCACGATGCGTGAGACGAACATGAGCAGCAGGGTATGCGCAAACCCGAACACGGCATATGAAATCGCGCTCGAGCCGAGTGCGATCATGATCACGGGACGGCGTCCCCACTTGTCGCTCAGTCGTCCCCACAACGGCGCGCTGAGCAGCTGTGCGAGCGAAAAACTGCTGACCAGCAATCCGACTTCGAGACCGCCGGCGCCGAGTCGCTGCGCAAAGAACGGCAGCAGCGGCAGGATCATCAGCACGCCGATCATGTCGATCATCGCAGTGATCATCAGGATCACGAGCTCGCGCGGCACCTTGCGCAGCTGCCAGACGGTGGCGGCGGTGAGCGTCAGGCCGACCGCCCACACCACGCCGATCGGGACGCCCGCGTCGGCAAACGACGGTGCGGCAGTTTCGATCAACACAAGACCATCATCCTTCGGCGCGCCCGAGCGCGGCCGGCGGTACGGCTCGGCCAACCACGCCGGCCAGCGCCACGAGAGTGAGAACGTACGGAATCATCGACACGAACTGCGACGGCAGCACACCAGTGCCTTGCACCTGAATCTGGAGTGCTTCCGCGAACGCAAAGAGAAGGCACGCGATGCCGGCACGCACCGGCGTCCAGCGTCCGAAGATCACGGCCGCGAGCGCGATGAAGCCGCGACCGGCCGTCATCTGATCGGTGAACTGATGCTGGTCGAGCGCAAGGTAGCAGCCGCCGAGTGCGGCCAGTGCACCGGATGTGATCACTGCCCCGTAGCGGATGCGGTCCACCGAAATGCCGAGCGTCGTGGCGGCTTCGGGCTTCTCGCCGACCGCGCGTACGCGCAGGCCGAAACGTGTGCGATCGATCACCCACGCCAGCGCCGGCATCACGAGGATACCGAGGAGGACGAGTGGATTGGTGAACGTCGCCAGCACGCCGGCGTTACCGTCGCCACCGAATCCGGCGACGCGCGGCGAGTTGGACGAGCTGTCGAATGCCAGGCGGAGGAAGAAGCGCGTCAAGCCGACGACCATCAGGTTGATCGCAACCGCACTCACGATCTGGTCGGCCTTGAAACGGATCGTGGCGACGGCGTGAATCGCACCGAACACCGCCCCGCCCGCCACGCCGAGCAGGAGACCCATCCAGGGGCTGCCGAAGTAGAAGCTGCCGAGTGTGGCGCAGAATGCGCCGGTCAGCATGAAACCTTCCAGTGTCAGGCTCACGATGCCCGCGCGCTCCGCCAGCACGCCGCCCGACGCTGCAAAGAGATACGGGATCGCGATGCGCAGCGTCTGCAGCAGCAACAGGAGGAGCATCTTCACGGTGTCATGCCTGGACCGGCGTCGTGACCGCGGCCTTTGCAGGCCGACTGCGCAGGAGACGACGCACTTCAGGCACACTCACCGCGACCGCAAGAATCACGATGCCTTCGAGCACCTCGACCATCTGCTTAGGGACCAGCGCATGAATCGCCAACCCGCCCTGACTCAGCGTCGCGAAGAACAGCGCAGCGAGGAGCACGCCGAACGGATTGTTGCGACCGACGAGCGCCACCGCGATGCCAAGGAATCCGGCGCCGCCGCTGAAACCATCCTCGAAATAGTTCTTGTAGCCAAGCACGAAGTTCGTGCCGCCAAGCCCTGCGACGCCGCCGGCCAGCACCATCGCCGTGATCCAGACGCGCGGCACACGAATGCCACTCGATTCGGCGGCCATCGGTTGCAGGCCAACGGCGCGCAATTCGTAGCCGAAGCGCGCGCGGAACAGCAGCCACGCCACGATCACGACGGTCAGCAGTGCGAGCAGGATGGTGCCGTTCGCCGCCGATCCGTGGAACATCGGCACGTAGGCGGCCAGACGTGGCACCGCGGTGCTCAGGACCACGGGTGTGTGCAGCGTTTCCGTGACCGCGAGTCCAGTGGCCGATATCGCCCAGTTCAGGAACGCGAGCACGATGAAGTTGAGCATGATCGTCGCGATCACTTCATGCGCGCCGAATCGCGCGCGCAGCACACCGGGAACGAATCCGACCATCGCGCCGCCGAGCAGCGCAGCGAGCAGGCAGACGGGAATGGCGAGCCACGGCGTGAGTGAAACCGGCAGGAGCAGTCCCAGTACACCGGCGGCGAATCCACCGGCAGCCAGCTGACTTTCCGCGCCGATGTTGAACAAGCCAGCGCGCAAGCCGATCGCGACACTCAGTCCCGTGAACACGAGCGTCGTCGCCTTGTACAGCACCTGTCCGATCCCGTAGGCATTGCCCCAGGTGCCGCTCAGCATCAACCGCCACACTTCCGATGGCGACTGTCCGTACGAGAGGATCAGCAGGTCACCGGCCACCAGCGCGACGAGCAACGCGGTGAGCGTCGGGAGCACACCTTCCTCGATCGCCGTCTTCGTGCCGCTCATGACTGTGCGCCGGTCATCCAGGGGCCGAGCACTTCCTCACTAGCCTCGGCGCGCGGCATTTCTGTCACGATTTTTCCGCGATACATAACCGCGACGCGATCACTGAGCGCGAGAATCTCGTGCAACTCCGCGCTCACCAGCAGGATGGCCTTGCCGGAACGTCGCGCTGCGCGCAGCTGATCGTGAATGAACTCGATCGCACCGACGTCCACGCCGCGTGTCGGTTGCGCGGCGAGCAACACACGGAAGTCGGCCGGCATTTCGCGTGCGACGACGATCTTCTGCTGATTGCCACCGCTCAGCGCGCGCGCCGGCAGGTTCGGATCGGTGGGGCGGATGTCGAACGCCTTGATGCGATCTTCGGCGAAGGCGAGGGTGCGTGCGCGGTTGATCGCACCGCTGCTCGAGAACTGCTTCTGGCGGCCGAGAATGAGGTTGTCGGCGATCGAGTAGTCGAGCACGAGGCCGCGCGCGTGACGGTCCTCGGGGATGTGTGTGATGCCGTGCGCGAGTCGCTTGCCGATGGAGTACTTCGTGATGTCGGTGCCATCGACGGTGATGGTGCCGGAGGTGACGGGGCGGAGACCGGCGATGGCTTCGATGAGTTCCGTCTGGCCGTTGCCTTCGACGCCGGCGAGGCCGAGGATCTCGCCGGGGGCGATGGTGAGTGAGAGGGTGTCGACGGCGGTTTTCGAGCGCGCGCCGGCGACGGTGACGGCGGTCAGGCGGAGGCGGGGGGTGTCGGTGTAGGCGGGGGTGGGGGCGAGCGTGGAAGTGATGGCGGCGGGGACGGAAAGGGCGATGCGGTCGTGGGCGCTGGAGATGAGCATTTGATCGGGGGGGCCCCCCGCGTCCGGAACCGCGCGCGCCAACTCGACCTCTCGCCCTTCTGCCCCCACCGGCATCCCGCTCGCATCCAGCCGCACCGCACGCCCCACCATCGCCGTCGCAATCGCCGCCGGTGTCGTCTCCGACGTCCGCATCCCCGTCACCGTCTTCCCCTGACGCATGACCGTGATGCGGTCCGTCACGTCCATCAGCTCGTCGAGCTTGTGCGTCACCAGCACGATCGTCGCGCCCGCATCACGCACCGTGCGCAACACGCGCCACAACTCGCCCACTTCAGGTGGCGACAACACCGCCGTCGGTTCATCCAGAATCAGCAGTTTCGCGCCGCGATACAGGGTCTTCAGGATCTCGACACGCTGCGCCTCGCCGACGCTCAGCTCGGACACCATGCGCGACGGCACACACGCCAGGCCCGTCTCGCGACTGAGCTTTCCCAGCGCCGATTCGGCCGACGCGCGATCGTACGTCAACCCCGTCATCGGTTCGCGACCCAGCACTACATTCTCCGCCACTGTCAACGTCGGCACGAGCATAAAATGCTGATGCACCATGCCGACGCCTGCGGCGATCGCATTCGCCGTACGCCATCCCGTGACGTCGCGGCCGAATACTTCCACCGTGCCACCATCCGGTGCGTACATGCCGCTCAGCACTCGCAGCAGTGTGCTCTTGCCAGCACCGTTCTCCCCCACCACCGCGTGAATCTCGCCGACCGCAACGTCCAGCGATGCATCACGATTCGCGTGCACCGGGCCGAAGAATTTCTGCACGTGCGACATCCGCACCGCGAGATGACCGGCCGGCGTGTCCAGGCTCACGAACGGGTACTCGGCACTTTGATCCGGCCGCTCACGATGTCGGCTTCGAGCTGCAACAGTCGCGCGCGAACCGTGTCTGGAATCAGCGCCCTGTTGTGCTCATCGTAGATGTAGCCGACGCCTTTTTCCTCGAGCCCGTACGAGAAGATGCCGCCCTTGAAGGTGCCATCCTTCACGCGGCGGATCGTATCGTACACGGCCGTGCTGACACCCTTGACCATCGACGTGAGCACGAAGCCTGGTGCCTCCGCGTACTGGTCGGCGTCGACACCGATGCCGTAGTGCCCCTGGCCCATCGCACGCGCCGCCTCGAACATGCCGAGCCCTGTCGATCCGCTGGCGTGAAAGATGATGTTCACGCCCTGCTGGTATTGACTGAGCGCAAGCTCCTTGCCCTTGCTCGGATTGCGAAACGCTTCCGGTGTCACACCAGCGTATTGCGCGATGACGGTGCACTCGGGACAGACGTGTTTCACGCCCGCCTTGTAGCCGGCCTCGAACTTGTGGATGAGCGGAATGTCCATGCCGCCAAGGAATCCGACCTTCTTCGAGTTCCCGACCAGGGCCGCCAGCGCACCGACGAGGAACGCCCCTTCCTCCTCGCGAAATTTCAGGGCGGCGACATTCGGCGGCGGCGCAATCACGTCGCCCTTCGCGTCGGTCGCGAGCGCGAAATCGACGCCGGCGAAATTCACGTCCGGGTATTCCTGCGCCAGCGACGTGAGGTCGTCACTGAAGATGAAACCCACGCCGACCACCAGGTCGCGTCGCTCGGAGGCGAGCAGTCGCAGCCCGGCTTCGCGATCCGATCCGTCACCGGGCTCGATGAACTGCACGCGCGCGTCGAGGTGTGCTGCCGCGCTGTCGGCGCCGAGGAATGCGCCATCGTTGAACGACTTGTCGCCGCGCCCACCCATGTCGAACACGACGCCGACTGTCGGACCAGTTCCACTCGCCTCGAGCGTCGGCGCGCTGGCAGGCCGCACGAACAGCAGTCCGCCATGCACGAGGGTCAGGACGGCCAGAGCAGTGAGGAGGGGTCGCATGAGCGGGGAAAGGTCGTCACCGCGGATGGGTGCGGCAAGCGAACGCGATTTTCGTCCGCTCATCGCGTACTCGACTCCCGCTGAACCGCGCGCGCAATCGTCCGCGAGCTCGCTATGAAATCCCGCGCATCACCTCGCGCACCACGCCATCGAGTTTCGCTCGCGTCGCCCCATCCCGCGCCAGCGTCGACAATCCCTGAATCACCGCCATCACATGCGCCGCGACCGAATCGACCTCCGTCGCCGCATGGAGGTCACCATCGCACACGCCACGCGCGAGCCTTTCGCGCAGCTGCGCCTCGATGCCGATCCGCATCGACGCCAGCTCCGCCTGCACGTCCCCCGCCTGTGCTGAACAACTGATCGCCGCGCTCGCGAGCAGGCAGCCGGGCGGTGTGTCCGCGCCGGTGAACCCGATCACCGATGCCTCGAGTAGCCCACGGACCGCGTCACGCGCCGTCGCTGCGTCGGCGATGATCCTTGTGGAAGACGCGGGCTCGCCGACGTATAGCCGCACCGCCTCCAGAAAGAGCGACTTTTTGCTTCTGAACGCCGCGTAGATGCTCGGCGGCGTCACGTCCATCGCGGCGGTCAGGTCGGCCAGCGATGTAGCCTCATACCCGTGCCGCCAGAACGCGAGCATCGCCTGCCGTAACGCGACGTCGCGATCGAACGACAGCGGTCGCCCTGCCCGTCGGCGCGTCGCCGAAGAATCTTCTGTTTTCATATTTATCACTATGAAACCCTTGCGCGGCGCGTGCAAGCGGTGACATTGGGAATCATAGTGATCGATACTTAATGCATGATCATACCTCCGCCACAACGCATGTCACTCACCGACTACCGTACAGTGGGCCGATCGGGCCTCGTCGTCAGCCCGCTCGCCCTTGGCACCATGACGTTCGGCATCGCCCGGTGGGGGTCCGGTGAGGGTGACTCGCGCGCGGTCTTTGACGCCTACGTCGATGCTGGCGGCAACTTCGTCGATACCGCCGACGTCTACGCGAGCGGTCGCAGCGAGGAGCTGCTGGGACAGTTCGTTGCCGACCGCAGCCTCAGAAATCAGGTGGTCATCGCGACGAAAGCTGGCTTTTCGTCCGGCTCAGGCCCACGCCGAGGCGGCAATGGATCGAGCCATCTACACGCCAGTATCAACGCATCGTTAACGCGTTTACGTACCGATCATATCGATCTCTATTTCAGTCATACCTGGGACGGTGTGACCCCGGCCGATGAACTCCTCGAAACGATGGCGTCCCTGGTTCGGACCGGCAAGACGAGATACTGGGGCATGTCGAACGCGCCGGCCTGGTACGTCGCCCAGGTCACGACTCTCGCACACGCCCGAGGTCTGCCAGCGCCGATCGTGCTTCAGTACTTCTACTCCCTCGTGAATCGCGACATCGAGGATGAACACATGCCTCTCGCGGCGGACGCCGGCCTGGGGCTGATGCCCTGGAGCCCGCTCGCCTACGGACTGCTGACCGGCAAGTACGATCGAGCCACCATCGAGGCTTCGGCACCACGCGTCGGCGGGCTGCCGCGCGAGGCCGCGTCGGGAACGGACGCGCGTCCGGCGGACGACAAACGACTCGATGGCGCCAACCCGTTCGGCGATTCGCTGTTCACGGATCGCAACTGGCGGATCGTCGACGAAGTCGTTCGCATCGCGCGCGAGATCGGTGCGCCACCGGCGCAGGTCGCGCTGCAGTGGGTCGTCGGTCGTCGCGGTGTCAGCTCGACACTGATGGGGGTCAGTCGCGTCGGGCAGTTGCTGGACAATGTCGCCGCGCTTGATCTGCGCATCCCGGATACACATCTGTCCGCACTCGACGCGGTCAGCGCTTCGGCCGATCCGCGCATGCTGTACGGCCTCTTCCGTGACCCGATCCGCAGGCACGCCGTGTTCGGCGGCGCCAGCGTTCGGGGCTGGGCCGGATGACCTGACGACAACGCCAAGTCGAGAGTTCCGCAATCCATGCGAGAACAGATTTCAGGGCTTGACAGTTCACTGACATCCATGACAGTATACTGTCATGCAATCTCGAATCAGCCAGCCAACCGTCGCGAGCCGGCGCAAGGACATGGAAGCCTTCCTCGCGGAGCACGCGTTCGGGCTGATGCGCGACCACGGTGACGTGCCGCTCAGCCATGAAGCCGTCGCGGCTGCGGCCGGGATTTCGGCACGAACGGCATATCGGTATTTCCCAACTCAGCACGATTTGGTGGCAGCTGTATGGCGCCACTTACGAGATAGCACAGGGACAGTATGGCCTGACACCGCGTCGTCCATCATTCCTGAGCTGCGCGCACTCTTTGCGCAATTCGAGCGCAACGCTGCGCTCACGCGCGCGATGATCGCGGCGAGTCCACGGGTGAACATCAGCGAGCACGGCTCTGCCGAAGGACGGGCTGCCTTCCGGCTCGCGCTTGCAGCGCATCTGGAGCATCTCAGCGCAGCTGCCGGAGAGGAGCTGGTTGCCGCCTGCGTCGCGATCTATAGCGCGCCCTTCTGGCAGATGCTTCGCGACCGCGGCCAGCTCTCGCCTGCCGCGGCAGCGGACGCCGCCTGTTTCACGATGGATGCACTCCTCTCAGCCGCGACCCGCCTCAGTGACGCCGACGATTCCACCATCGGCATCTGATCCCTCAACGACCCACGCAGGTCCGCCACTCCTCACCACCACGCACATGCACACGTCTACACTCGCTTCGACACGCCCGGTCGTTCTCGCCGCCGCTGAAACCCGGACACCCGCGCCGCTCAACATCGTCGGTGAAACGACGCTCGTGAAACTCGCGCCCGAGGACTGCGACGGTCGCTACGCCGTCTTCCATCTCGACGCGCCGCCGATGACCGGACCGCCGCTGCACGTGCACACGCGTGAGGACGAATTCTTCTATGTGCTCGAAGGGGAGCTTGTTTTCGAGGTCGACGGCGCCTGTCACACCGTACGGGCTGGCGGCTCAGTCGGGTTGCTGCGCGGGACGCCGCATCGATACCAGAACTTCACGGATCAGACGGCGCGACTCCTGATCGTCACCACGCCGGGCGACTTCGCGCGCTTCTTCGAGGAGATGCACGCCAACACCCCACCGGGCGGCATGCCCGACATGGAGCGCCAGAGCGCCATTGACGAAAAGTACGGGATCACGACGTTCGGACCGCCGATGATGGTGCAGCCCGGCGCCTGACGGCCACGCATCACACAGGCACCCACTCGCGTGCCTGTGTGATGCCGCGATGCGTCAGACGTCCCGCACGCGCTTGCCCAACGGCGCAAAAGAGACCGCGGCCAACCGGAAGTGTGCGAAGCCGAACGGAATGCCGATGATCGTGCAGCAGTAGGCGATGCCGGCGACGACGTGGGAGATCCAGAGCCAGATCCCGGCGACGATCACCCACAGGACGTTCGCCACGTCGGTGCCGACGATCGGGCGCTCGCCCAGGTCCCGGAGGTCGACCAGCGTGCGCCCGAACGGCCACGCGGCGAAACCCGCGATGCGGAACGCCGCAATCGCAAACGGCATCCCCACGATGGTGAGCGCGAGCAGGCAGCCCAGCGCCAGCCAGGCGAGACCGGCGACAAAACCGCCGCCGATCACGAACCAGAGGAGATTGAGCAGGAAGGACATGTGAGATCCGGCATGAGACAGCTCGACAGGATGCATCGCCGAGCATGATGCCCTACGTACGGCCGCCCAGATGGATTCTGCAGCGGTTGCGTTTGTGTTGCCGAAACACTATCCTCGCGTATGGTTGACACAAACCAGCCTGAGCTGCACCGTGCATCCGCGCCGATCCGAGTCGGTGTGGAAGTCGTGGTGTTCACCATCCGCGACGAGTCGCTGCACGTCCTGCTCGCACCGGCCGATACCGCGTGGCATTTGCCCTCGGATCTGGTGCGGCCTGACGAACCGCTCGATGTTGCCGCCCGTCGCGCGCTGACTGACGTGGCCGGTGCGAGTGAGGTCTGGCTCGAGCAGCTCTACACCTTCGGCGACGTGGCCCGCGACCCGCATGCCCGCACGATCAGCGTCGCGCACTACGCCCTCGTCTCGGCCGACGTGGTCAGCGATCACGCCGATCCGCGCGCGCAATGGTGGCCGGTGGCCACACTGCCGCAGCTGATGCTCGACCATCGCCGCATCATCGACTACGCGCTCACGCGACTGCGCAACAAGCTCGCGTACACGACGGTTGGATTTCAGCTGCTGCCGCAACGCTTCACGCTCAGTGAGCTGCAACGCGTCTACGAGATCATCCTCGACCGGGAACTCGACAAGCGGAATTTTCGCCGCAAGGTCGAGATGCTCGGCATCGTGAAGCCGACGCGTGAACAGCGCGCCAGCATCACCGGCCGGCCGGCACAGCTCTATCGATTCGTCGCCACCGAAGCGCCGGAGGTCATCGGCGCACCGTATCCACTCACTGTCGCGCAATCACCGGTGCAGATCGCGCGCATCAGCCCCGTGCTGCGGCGACGGGGACGCGTCGTACCTGTCTCACCATCCGAAGGAAATCGCTGATGGTCCAGCGTCTCACGACCCGCGTGCTGGTGGTCGGCAGTGGTGTGGCCGGCCTGTTCACCGCCTGGCGCTGCGCCGAACAGGGGCCGGTGCTCCTGATGACGAAGCGCACGCTCCGCGACTCGAACACGATGTGGGCGCAGGGCGGCATCGCGGCTGCACTCGGTGCCGGTGACAGCCCGGAGCTGCATCGTCGTGACACGCTCGCCGCCGGCGCTGCTCTCTGCGACGTGAATGCGGTCGACGTGCTCGTGAATGAAGGTCCCGACCGCGTGCGCGAGCTGGTGCAGGCCGGCGCGCGTTTCGACCTGAATGCGCGCGGTGATTTCAAGCTGGGCAAGGAGGCCGCACACTCGCGCCGCCGCATCGTGCACGCGCAGGGTGACCAGACGGGCGCCGAGGTGTCGCGCACGCTGATCGAACGGGTGCAGGCGTCACCGAATGTGAAGGTGCTCGAGACAGCGCGTGTGCTCGACCTGATCCTGGTGAACGGTCGCTGCGTCGGCGTGCGTGCAGCCATCGAGGGCAAGCCGTTCGAGGTGTATGCGGAGGCGGTGGTGATGGCGACCGGTGGGCTCGGCCAGGTGTTCCGGCACACGACCAATCCGACCGTGGCGACCGGCGATGGTTTCGCGATTGCGCATCGCGCCGGCGCACGCATGGCGGACATGGAGTTCGTGCAGTTCCATCCGACCGCGCTCGCCACGAGCGAGAATCCGCTTGCGCTGATCAGTGAAGCGGTGCGCGGTGAAGGTGCGATCCTGCTCGATGGCACCGGCAAACGGTTCATGCCCGAGAAACACAAGCTGGCGGAACTCGCACCACGGGACATCGTCGCGCGCGAGATCTTCCGCGCGCAGGAGCGCAGCGGCGTGGTACACCTCGACGCGCGCGCGATCACGGATTTCAACACGCGCTTCCCGGGCATCTTCCACCTCTGCACGGCGCGCGGCGTCGATCCGCGCACGGACCTGATTCCGGTGACGCCGGCCGCGCACTACATGATGGGTGGCATCGTCACGAACCTCGATGGTCGCACCACGATTCCCGGCATGTATGCGTGCGGCGAGGTGGCCTGCACGGGAGTGCACGGTGCGAACCGGCTGGCGTCCAACTCATTGCTCGAAGGACTCGTGTTCGCGGAACGTGTGTCGCGCGACGCGGCGCACCTGCACCCGCATGGCCTCGTGCCTCCGGCCAACGACACCTGGGAGGTACCGGAGCTGCTCGACCATGGTGCGGCACAGGTGGCGGCGGACGACGTGCGGCGCGTGATGTGGCAATACGCCGGAATCGACCGCACGGCGCGCGGCTTGCGCATCGCGGTGCAGGACGTGGATGCGATCGAGGCGCGGTTGCCGGTCGGCGCGACGGAGGAGTTGAACATGGTGCAGACGGGCCGCATGATCGTGCAGGCGGCGCTGCTTCGGAAGGAAAGTCGTGGTGGGCACTATCGCAGTGATTTCCCGCGCGCCCGCAACAAGTGGCGCGAAACGCACATCGAATGGTGAGGCCGACGGCATGACCGTGCTCGAAACGCGCAACGATCCGGCGCTGGCCGCCGAGATTCGCGCACTGGCGAAGGCGAGGAACGCCGTGATCCTGGCGCACAACTACGAACGGCCCGAGATCCAGGACGTCGCGGACTACGTCGGCGATTCACTTGGCCTGTCACGCGAGGCGGCGCGCACCGACGCCGATGTGATCGTGTTCTGCGGGGTCCATTTCATGGCCGAAACGGCGGCGATTCTGTCGCCGCAGAAGACCGTGCTGCTGCCCGATCTCGCCGCCGGCTGTTCGCTGGCCTCGACGATCGATGCGGAACAGCTGCGCGCATGGAAGACGGAGTACCCCGGCGCAGTGGTCGTGAGCTACGTGAACACCACCGCCGAAGTGAAGGCCGAGACGGACTACTGCTGCACGTCGGGCAACGCGGTCGAGGTGATTCAGGCGATTCCGGCGGACAAGGTGATCCTGTTCTGCCCCGACATGTTCCTCGGCGCGCATGTGAAGCGTGTCACCGGGCGCGAGAACATCGTGGTGTGGATGGGCGAGTGTCACGTGCACGCCGGCATCGATCCGGAGCACATCAACCTGATGCGCGCCGCACATCCGCAGGCCGAGTTTCTCGTGCATCCGGAATGCGGCTGTTCGACGAGTGTCCTGGATGCCGTGAGCAGTGGCGCCGTGAGCAGCCGTCAGCTGCAGATCCTGAGCACGGAGGGCATGATCAAGCGTCCGGCGCAGAGTGAGTCGACGGAGTTCATCGTCGCGACCGAAATCGGCATCCTGCATCGCCTGCGCAACGAGAATCCGACGAAGACGTTCTTCGCCGCCAATGATCGCGCCAGCTGCGCCTACATGAAGGTGACGACGCTGCCGAAGGTGCTGCACGCATTGCAGACGATGACGAATCACATCACCGTGCCGCCCGACATTGCGAAGAAGGCGAAGCTGGCAATCGACCGCATGGTGGCGATCGGCGGGAGCACGCCGTCAACGCCGCCCGGGCCCGGCGTCGATCCCGGCGAATGACCATCGCATGAGTACTGCATCCGCGTCGATCGATGTGCACGGGTTTCCGCTGCGCGAGATTCCGCTACGCACGGTCGTGCGCGAGGCGCTGTTCGAGGATCGGGCGTTCGAGGATGTGACGACGCTCGCCACCATTTCCGTCACGTCGATGTCGAGCGCCGTGCTCGCCGCCCGGAAGCCCGGTGTGGTCTGTGGCGGCCCGTTGGCCATCGAGGCGTTCCAGCAGGTGAGTCCGCATGTGCGCGTCGAGACGGTGCGCCCGGATGGCAGCGTCGTCGATTGCGGAGACGCAGTGCTGCGTATCACGGGACCATCGCGTGCACTGTTGCAGGCCGAACGTGTCGCGCTCAACTACATGATGCACCTGTCAGGCATCGCGACGATGACGCACACGTTCGTGCGGGCGATCTCAGGCACCACGGCCAGGATTCTCGATACACGCAAGACCACGCCCGGCTTGCGCCAACTCGAGAAGTACGCAGTGCGCTGCGGCGGCGGTCGCAATCATCGCATGGATCTGGCGTCGATGGCGATGCTCAAGGACAATCACCTGGCCGTCGTCGGTGGTGACATCGTGGCCGCGGTCGCCGCCGTCCGCGCTATCCTGCCGGCCGGCACGTGGGTGGAAGTCGAAGCGGATCGCCGCGCGCAGGTCGAACGCGCCATCGAATCCGGCGCCGACGTGATCATGCTCGACAACATGGAGCTCGACACGATGCGCGAGTGTGTGACCCTCGTCGCCGGTCGCGCCATTGTCGAGGCCAGCGGCGGTGTCACACTCGACCGCGTCCGCGCGATCGCCGAGACAGGCGTCGACTGGATCAGCGTCGGCGCGCTCACGCACTCGGCGCCTGCGCTGGACCTGGGACTCGATTTCAGCTGACTCTCGAACCGCGTGACTCGCACAGAGACACAGTGCCACGGAGAGTTCGCTCGGAAACGACGGAACACTTTTCGCGCGGGACTCGCGAAGGACGCGGGGAACAGCCAGCGCTGTTGGAACTGCGCTCGCGAGACGCTGTTCCAACAGCATTTGCAGTTGCACTTCCCCGCGTCCTTCGCGAGCCCCGCGTGCACAGTGTTAGATCGATTGAGGGCGGACCCTCTGTGGCTTTGTGCGAGACCAGCAGTTCAGCCGATGCCGACGGCATGACCTGGCGTGCGCATCGGAACGACGGGTTCCTTGCGGATGTCGAGGGGGACTTCGAGCACCGAGTCGGGCACGAAGCCGCCACCCGCTTCGCGCAGGTCCTCGGCGATCGCGCGACGTGTCGCGTCCTGGGGGCTCTCGAGGTTTTCGCGGTTCTCCTTGAAGCGCCGGCCGCTCTGCACGCAGAACAGGTCGCAGAGATGCAACTCTCGCTCGATCGCTTCGAGTCCGCGTTCGCGGATCAGGCGCTGCGTGCGACTGAGGACGCAGGCGCGCGCGTACAACTCGATCGCCATGTTCGACAGGCGTTCCACCAGCATCTGCCGGTCGATCAGCTGCTTCTTGTGCGCCATGATCGCCGAATCCGTTGCGGTTCGCAGCTCGGCCACGTGCTTCTCGAAGTACTTGCGATGCGGCTGCAGGCGCGCGTGCATCGGCGTGTCCACCGTGGCGTCGTCCCCGACGCGCAGCACACTCTTCACCTTGCCGACGACGAACTCGCCGAGGATGCCCATGTTCTGCATCGGCGCCTTGAGGGCGTCGCCGATCTCCTTCAGCGTTTCGGCCGGGCCCTGCACGCCGTTCAGTGCGATGAAGAGTCGCAGGATTTCGTTCGCACCCTCGAAGATCCGATTGATGCGTGCGTCACGCAGCTGACGTTCGTACGGCCACGGCTTCGAGAAACCGCGACCGCCGGCCAGTTGCACCATCTCGTCCGCTGCGCGCCACACCATCTCGGACGCGAACACCTTCGCGCATGCCGCTTCGAGCGAGGCGTCGACTTCGGGCCGCGACATCAGTGAGGTGAGCATGCCGATCATGCTGTCCGACGCGTACTGATCGGCGGCCATGTCGGCCATCTTGCGCTGCGTGATCTCGAAATCCGCCAATGGCTTCCCGAATTGCACCCGTTCCTCGGCGTACTGCACGAACTGCCCGATGATGGCGCGTGTGCCGAGTGTGCATCCGGCGGCGAGACTGAGCCGCCCGGCGTTCAGCGCGTGAACGGCGACCTTGAAGCCTTTCCCCACTTCACCCAGCACGTGATCGATCGGTACTTCCATGTTGTCGAAGCGCAGCTCGGCCTGCGTGCTGCCCTTGATCCCGAGTTTGCGGAACGTGCGTTCGACATGGAATCCGGGCATGTCGGGACGGATGATGAAGGCGGTCGGTCGCATCACGATCTTGCCGTCGCGCTCGATCGGTGTCTGCGCGAACGTCGCCAGCACGCCCGCGCGATGACCATTGCCGATCCAGTACTTGCGACCGCTCACCAGCCAATGGGTGCCCGCCTCGTTGAGGCGCGCGGACGTCACGATGTGCTGCGCGTCCGAACCCGTTTCCGGCTCGGTCAGCGCGTAGGCAGCGAGCGTTTCTCCGCGTGCCAGCATCGGCAGGTAGCGCGCCTTCTGCGCCTCGTTTCCGTAGAGCGCGATCGCCTTGCCACCAAGCCCGCAATGCACACCGACGAGCACCGCCAGCGACGGATCGACCGTCGCGACCGCCGCGAACAGGCGCGCGTAGCCTGCCGTCGACAGGCCAAGGCCGCCGTATTCCTTCGGAATGCTGATGCCGAGCAAGCCGAGTCTCGCGAAGGCCTGAATCACAGGCTCGGGAATCGTCTCGTCCTCGTCGAACTGGTCGGGCCGGATCAGGTCACCCACAAGTGCATTCAGTTCGCGAATGATCCGCGCGACCACCGCCGCTTCCGCCGGATCGCGTTGTTCCAGCGAATCGGGATACGGAAAGATCAGGTCATCGTGGATTTCACCGGCGAAGAGATCGCGGGTGAACGAACGCGGCGCGATGCTCATGGATCGAAATGCAACGGGTGAGTCGGATATGCGAAGCAGAAATCTAGAGCAGTCCCACTGCGGATGCCGATTGGTGACCTACTGCACCCGACGCACCGCGTGGCGCAGTTGGCGCGCCATCTCCGCGGCGTCAGTGGTGGGCAGCCCGCAGGTGGAGTCGCGGCAGACGTACGCCGTCGCCGCCCCGCCGATCGCAGGCCGCTCGCGAACGAGCATTGGCGGATCCGTCGTTGCCGGACCACGCGCCAGCACGAGCGTCGGCACGTACATCCGCCGCAACGCATCCTGCAGCCCTCGACTCCCATCGACACCGTCGATCAATGCGACCTGCACGGCACCGAACACGAACCGGTCCGCGACGCCCAGCCAGTGCCCGAAACCGAGTGGCTGATCGACCATCGGTGCCGCGACTGCATCCAGGAGGTGGGCAACGATGGCACGGTACGCCGGCAACTCGTCGAGCGACGCAAGGTGCAGCAGCACGTCGCAGGCGAGGGACGAGCCGGATGGCGTGGCGTTGTCGGAGATATCGCGGGGACGTGTGATCAGCGTCGCATGATCATGCGCTGTGTCGTAGAAGCTGCGCGCGTCCGCATCCCAGAAGTCGCGCAGCATCGCCGTGGCAAGAGCGCGCGCGACGTCGAGCGCCTCGGGCATGCCGGTGGCCTGGTACAGCGACAGGAAGCCGGCGGCCACCGCCGCCTGGTCCTCGAGAAACCCGGGCGTCTTGCCGACGCCATCGATCCATGTCCGCGCGACGCGATCGCCCGCAATCATCTTGCTCACCAGGAAGCCCGACAGCCGCTCGGCGGACGCGAGATACGTGGCGTCATCGAACACGCGTGCCGCATCGGAAAGTGCGCTCAGCATCAAGCCATTCCATGCGGCGACACGTTTCTGGTCGGTGCCGGGACGGACGCGCTGGTCGCGTGCGGCCAGCAACTGCGCACGCACGCTCGCGACCTTCAGCTCCGCGTCACGCACGCTGCAGTCGAGACGCCCTGCGATGATCTCCACCGGCAGCGGCGACGTCAGGATCGTATGGCCATCGAAGTTGCCGATTGCCGAGATACCGTATGCGACCACGGCCACGTCGTAGTGTTCGCCGAGTACCGTACGCAGTTCCTCGCGTGACCAGACATAGAATCGGCCTTCCTCGCCTTCGCTGTCGGCATCGAGGCTGGAATAGATGCCACCTTCGGGGCCGGTCATCTCGCGCAGTACCCAGTCGAGCGTATCGCGCGTGACACGCTCGATCTCTGCGCTCGCCGTGGACTGCACGAGGTGCACGCCGAGTCGCGCGATCAGTGCGTTGTCGTACAGCATCTTCTCGAAATGCGGGACGATCCATTCACGATCGGTGGCATACCGCGCGAACCCGCCGCCGATCTGGTCGTGGATACCGCCGCGCGCCATCGCGAGGAAACTCTCCGTCACCACGCCCAGGACGCGCTCGTCGCCATGGCGCGTGCCGTGGCGGAGCAGGAAGTCGAGCGCCATGGCATGCGGGAACTTCGGTGCATCGCCGAAGCCGTGATGTTCGGTGTCATACAGGCGAAGCATCGTCGCGACCGCAGCATTGATCGTGTCGGCGCCGGTCGTGCCGGATGGCGTCAGCGGCGCTGCCGCGTTGGCATACAGCTCGCGCAAGGTGGCCGTCGTCGCATGGACGGCGTCACGCTTGGTCGTCCACGCGTTCGAGACACTGCGCATGAGTCGCGTGAAGCCTGGCATGCCCTGCGCGTCGGTCGGCGGGAAATACGTACCGCCATAGAACGGATCGCCATCCGGTGTCAGGAAGACGGTCATCGGCCAACCGCCGCGACCGGTCATCGCCTGGACAGCCTGCATATAGATGTTGTCGACATCGGGCCGCTCCTCGCGATCCACCTTCACGTTCACGAAGAGTTCGTTCATGACCGCCGCCGTGGCAGGATCCTCGAACGACTCATGCGCCATCACGTGGCACCAATGACAGGCGGCATAGCCGACGCTGAGGAGAATCGGTCGATCGGTTGCACGTGCGGCAACGAACGCGTCTTCTCCCCACGGGTACCACTCCACTGGATTCGCGGCGTGCTGCCTGAGGTACGGCGAGGATTCGGTCGCGAGTCGGTTGGGCATGCGAGCAGTACTTGCGGAAGTAGTTCTGGTCGGCTTGGCTTGAGCCGAATCAAGGAAGCTCTGCAGAAGCGTGCAACGTAGCCGCCCGGATCATCACTCCAGTTCGACGAATCACTTTCGACGCTCAGTGTGACCGAAGGAACACCGAAGATCGACGCGACGCCTGTCGTCGCTCACGCACGCTGCCATCGCTCGGAGTGCCCGGTGACCCGGCGCGCCCTGATGCTCAGGCATCGGCTGCGATCGGTGTGCGTGCGCGACCTGATCTTCCCGGTGGTGGTGACGCTGCTGGTCATCATCACCATGTTTTTTCCGCAATCGCCGCTGCGCGACGCGGTCACGCACGGCGACGTCACCGGCATGCGCATCGCGATCAGTCGCGAGTTTGCGATCGTGGCGCCGTTCTGCGCCATCCTCGACATGCAGTCGCTCCTGACGGTGCCACAGCACATCGCCGTGCTCGTCACGCTGCTGATCGGCTTTGCGATCTGGCGGTGCGTCGTGTTCGCGCGCAGCACCAGTTATCCGGTCTGGCGTCGCGAGGCTGGCGGCCTGCTGCTGACCGTGATCGCCGTGCCGGTGCTGATGCTGCTCGTGAACGTGCTGTCGCCGCGACCGATGGCACGGTTGG
>JACMLX010000111.1 GCA_014379355.1 Gemmatimonadaceae bacterium | reverse complement strand
GCGGTGCGGAATGGTCCCGGCACGCTCTTCCGTCTCACCTTCGTGAATGGCGTGTGGACGCCGGGTGCGACGCGCACCTGGGTGGCCGGCAAGGCGCTGCGGTATCCTGATGGCACGGGGGATGTGGACGCCGAAGGTGTGACTGTCGTCGGAACATCGGCGTACGTCGCCGCGGAACGCAACAACGCGAACAACGGTGTCAGTCGCAACAGCATCCTGCTGTTCGACCTCTCGATCGAGAACGGCGCGACGCTCGTCGCCACTCGTGAGTGGAATCTGACCGCCGACATTCCCGTCGTCGGCCCGAATCTCGGCCTCGAGGCCATCACACGCGTGCCCGACAGCTTTCTCACGGCGCGAGGATTCTTCGACGAGAGCAAGGGACGCGCGTATTCGCCGGCCGACTACCCGAATCACGGCGACGGATTGTTCTTCGTCGGCGTCGAGGCGAACGGGCTGATCTACGCATACGCCCTCGATCACACCACCGGCAGCTACACGCGTGTGGCCTCGTTCACGAGTGGCTATCCAGGCATCATGGACATCACGTTCGATGCGGAGCTGGGCCAGTTCTGGGCGATCTGCGACAACACCTGCAACGGACGTTCGTCGGTGCTGCGCATCGACACGCAGACAGGCTCCGCTACGCAGGGACGTTTCGTGATCGCGCAGCGATTCGAGCGACCGACCGGCATGCCTGACCTGAACAACGAAGGCTTCACGTTCGCGCCACTGGCGGAGTGTGTGAACAACCGGCGCACGGTGCTCTGGTCCGATGACGGCGAGACGGGCGGCTTCGCACTTCGTCGCGGCCTCATCACCTGCTCGGCATTCTGAGCGTCGCGTTGCCTCGCTCGCGCACGCCGGCATCCACTCTTCCTTCAGCGAACACCATGCGTCTCTCATCTCTCGTCCGACTCACTGCTGCGGTCACCATGCTGGTGACACCCGCAATCGCCCGCGCGCAATTCGTCGTCTACACCGACCTCGCCGCGTTCCTCGCGGCCACGACGGGCGCCGGCACCGACCGGTTCGATGATCTCGCGATCGGCGCCGCGCCATCGTCGCCGCTTGCCCGGTCCGCCGGCGCCTTCGGCTACACCGCGACGGTCAACACCACGACACTCTTCGGCGCCGGTGCAGGCGCCGATCACTGGCTGTCGGCCAACACGTCGACCGACATCATCTCATTCAGCGGCTTCTCGACCGGCGTGCGCGGTGTCGGCGGCTTCTTTTTCGGCTCGGATGTGGCGGGCGCGTTTCGACCGACCACCAGCGTGATCGTCAGGGCGACCAACGCCGGCGGCACCACGACGCGGACGCTTCTCGACACCACACTGGGCACGTTCCTCGGTTTCGTGTCGGCCTCTGACATATTCTCGCTGACAGTCGAGTCCGTGCTGCCAGCGACCGGATTCGCATGGCCGACGGTCAATGACTTCGTTCTCGCGCGGGCTCCGGTCGGCAACGTGGTTCCGGAACCATCGACATTCCTTTTGACGGGCACGGGAATTCTCGTGCTGGTGGTCAGCGTGATGCACCGGAGGCGCAGGAATTCGTAGCCACGCTGGCCGTGTCCGTCGGGGACTGCGCACGCTCTGGATCAGCGGTAGGTTGCCGTCGACCGACCCTCGGGCACGACCTTCCGACCATATCGATCGTCAGGGATTGCATGAACAAGGTCCTGTGGCTGTTGCAGATTCTGCTCGCGCTCGCCTTTCTGGCGCATGGCATCATGCTCATTGCGCCGCCACCGGAAATCGCGGTGCAGATGAATGCGTTCCTGCCGCGATGGTTTCAGCTGTTTCTGGGAATCGCCGAAGTCCTCGCGGCAGTGGGCCTGACGCTTCCCGGCCTCACGCGCGTCCAGCCACAGCTCGTTCCGGCCGCCGCAGCTGGTGTCGTGATCGTGATGGTTTCCGCGACCGTCTTGCACGCGATGCGCGGCGAGTACAGCTCAGCGGCAACGACCTTCGTGTTACTGCTGCTCGCGGCATTCGTGGCGCATGGTCGCTGGAAACGCCTTCCGATTGTGGCGCGAGGCTAGAACTGCTGTCGTGACGATAGGTCGGGCAGGCCGGAGAGTGCGACGCACTCGTGGTGTCTGTCTTCGCCCGAGATCGCAACGGCATTGGGTGAGGAGCGCACTGAGCGCACGGAGGGTGCGAACTGCAACGGTCTGCCCGTCGACCTCCGCTGATATTTTGTGAACAGCAGTTCCAGCAAAATGTGAGCGATGGTGCGCGTTGCGCCGAACGTTGGAACCGACGCAGTCTCCGGCCTCCCCGCGCTATCCACACAAAAAAGTCAGCGGTTCCGGGAGCCACGAGGGGCGTTGCAACAGACGCACTCCGTGAGCCCCGTGGCCTCCTCACGCGAAGCAGTTCGAGGAGAGCGTGATGTCGGCGCAGACCGACCCCGGAGCGCTCGCAGTCACCGCCCCTCGCGCCTCGACGAGGGAATCGGTTACTATGTCGGGTCACCCTCTTCCAGCCCGACCATGGCCGCCTCCAAACCCGGACGTACCGACACCATCTGGCGGGACGGCCAACTCGTGCCCTGGGAAGACGCGAACATCCACGTGATGTCCCACGTCGTCCATTACGGGTCGAGCGTGTTCGAGGGTATCCGCTGCTACGAGACGCCCACGGGCGGCGCGGTGTTCCGTCTGCGCGACCATATGCGTCGTCTGGTGGACAGCGCGAAGATCTACCGCATGCCGACCCGCTATTCAGTGGACGAGCTCATGCAGGCAGTCGTGGAAACGGTGAACGCCAACAACCTGTCGCAGTGTTATCTGCGGCCGATCATGGCGCGCACGGGCGAACAGATGGGTGTGCTGCCCTCGCAGGAGCCGGAGCTCACCGAGACGTTCATCGTGGCCTACAACTGGGGCGCGTACCTTGGCCCCGAGGCGCTCGAGAACGGTGTCGATGTCTGTGTCTCCAGCTGGCGGCGAGCGGCCCCCGACACCTTCCCGACGATGGCCAAGGCAGGTGGGAACTACCTCAATTCCCAGCTGTCCAAGATGCAGGCCCGGCTCGATGGCTACGTCGAGGGGATCATGCTCGACAGCCAGGGCCTGGTGTCCGAAGGCAGCGGCGAAAACCTCTTCGTCATCCGTGACGACGTGCTCTACACCGCACCCCTGGCCGCCGGCATCCTGAATGGCATCACACGCGACTCGGTCGTCACGATCGCGCGTGACCTCGGGTATGACGTGCGTGAGCAGAACATGCCGCGCGAGTTCCTGTATGTCGCGGACGAAGTGTTTTTCACCGGAACCGCCGCCGAGATCACGCCGATCCGCAGTATCGATCGGATCCCGATCGGCAGCGGGCAGCCCGGTCCGATCTGTCGTGTGATCCAGACGGAGTTCCTCGGCATCGCCCGCGGAACGATCGAGGATCGGCACGGCTGGCTCACTCCCGTGGGCGAAGCGGTGGGAGCCGCGCGATGAACGTGCGACGTGGATGCTGCAGCCCCGCGCTGCGACATGTGGCCGACTGGTATTCCAGTCGTCGCCACGTCCACGCCCACGCCGACACCACTGTGGTGTCTCATCGCGCCTCTCGCCACGTCCCGTGTGTGAGGGGCGTTTCAATTTTGTCTTCCCGGTAGGTCCTGATTTCCTGACGGACGGAGGGTACGTGAACGTAGGCTGTCTTGCGCTCAACGCTTCGTACGAACCGCTCACGCTGGTCCCGATGCGACGTGCGCTCCGCCTGCTGCTCGATGGCAAGGCGGAGATCGTCGAGTCCGATGACGGAAAGGTGGTGCGCTCGGAAAAGTTGTCGTTCCCGCGTCCGGTGGTCATCCGGCTGACGAAGTTCATTCATGTGCCGCGGCGCTTCCGCCGGCAGGTGACGAACACGTTCCTGTTCGCGCGCGACCACTACAAGTGTCAGTACTGCGGTCGCACGCAGTCGGAACTCAAGCCGCGTGAACAGCTCACCCGCGATCACCTGATCCCGATCTCGCGCGGCGGGCTGAACGAGTGGAACAACGTCGTGACCGCGTGCAGCCCGTGCAACACGCGAAAGGCGAATCGGATGCCGCATGAAATCGGCATGCATCCAATGACGACCCCGGTCGAGCCGCACTTCGTGCATCTGAGCTGGGCGGTGCGTCGCCTGACACCCAAGCAGGCACGGTACATCAAGGTCTTCTACGGCGACGAAATGCTGGCCCAGATCCGTCGCATCGAAGGCGCCCCGGTCCCGGTCGCACCGACCGCGTGACCGGTGCGTCGCGCGACGGCGCACCGCGCATCGTCTCGCCGCGCGTCAAGATCTGTTGCATCGGCAGCATCACCGAGGCCGCCCTGGCCATTGCCCACGGCGCCTCGGCACTCGGCCTCGTCAGCCACATGCCCAGCGGGCCGGGTGTCGTCGATGAGGTGCGCATCGCGGAAATCATCGCGACCGTTCCGCCGCCGATCGCGACGTTCCTGCTCACCAGTGCCACCGATGCGGCCGCGATCATCGCGCAGCAGTGTCACATGCGCCCCACCACGCTGCAGCTGGTCGACCATCTGCGTGTTGGCGTGCACCGGGCACTTCGCGACGCGCTGCCCGGCATCACACTCGTGCAGGTGGTGCATGTGGAAGACGAGGAGAGCGTCGACTACGCTCTCGCCGTCGCCCCGAACGTCGATGCGCTGTTGCTCGATTCCGGTCGACTGAACGCGCCCGTGAAGGAACTCGGCGGCACCGGTCGCACACACGACTGGTCGCTCTCGCGCCGCATTCGCGATCACGCCGGCACGCCGATTTTTCTCGCTGGTGGACTGCGCGCGGAGAACGTGGCCGAGGCGATTCGTACCGTCGAACCGTTCGGTCTCGACCTGTGCACCGGCGTGCGCACGAACGGATCACTCGACGCACGGAGGCTCGAAGAATTCATGAACGCCGTCCGCGAAGCCTGATCCGCGGCGCCGGATTTCACGTCAGATCAAGGCGCGAACCACAGCAATAGCGGAGCCAATGCGAGGCTTCGCAACGCAGAGGTGACGTGAAAGACAAGCCGCCGTTATTCGGCCGTGAACGGTCGGGTCTGTGTCTGATAATGCCGCCGCTCCCCGCCAAGCAGTCGCACGAAAAATCCCCGTACCGTGCGCGTCACCGCCGTGCCGGGGTTGCGATCCCCCCGTAACGCCGGCCGGACCTCGCCGCGCAGCCAGCGTTCCACTTCATCCAGATCGCTGAGGCTGAGCACCTCGATGTCGAGACTCGAGTCGTAGTAATAATTCGTGCCGCGCTTCATCGGCGGCGCCTTGATGCGGAACGGTTGTTCGACCAGCGCCTCCGCTTCCTCCGCCGTATCGAAGCGTCCCAGCCGACTCGCACGATTGTCGGCGATCCGATACACCTCGAATTTCCGGTTCAGCTGATCGAAGCGCACCAGCATGTCCCACTCGAGCGCGGCATCGAGCTGGTTGTTGAACCGGTCGTTGCGCCACAATTCGCATCGGAAGTGCAACCGCGCCGGAAAACCGCCGCGCAACAGATCGCGCAGGTCGCTCGACGCGAGCACGGCACGCGGCGCAAAACTCGGCCCGTCGCCACCACCCACCGCGCGCGTCGGCAGCTGCACCTCGAGGCGTGTGTCGCCCTGTGCGATGCACTCGCCTGGCGTGAGGACCGTGGCCGACGCGACGAACATCGCGGCCAGCAGTGTGCGCACCGTGCGCCGACGGGAGAACGACGTGCGCACTAGTATCGCCGCACCAGGCGCACGAACACCTGCACGCCGCGCGACGGAGGTGCGCCAAGCGCCTTTGCGACGTAGATGCCACCCTGTCCCAGCTCGAGACCCGCGCCGACGCTCGTCTGCAGGGAGTTCAATCCGCGTGGCGCGTCTTCCGGTATCGCGGTCGTCCGCGTTCGCGGCGTGTGCAGCCACCCGCGACCCACATCCGTGAACAGGACCCACCCGCCGGTGCCACTGCGATCCGTCTGGATCATGCGTGCGCCGCCGAACAGGTCCACGATCCATCGGATGTCGTGGCGATAGTCCGCGCTCAGCAGCACCATGCGATCGCACAGCGCTGGCAATCCACTCAGCTCGACGGTGCCTGAGCACTGCAGCCCGTCCGGCGTCGTGACACGATCGCGGAAACCGAACCCGCTGTTCGCACCTGGGCCGCTGAGTGACACGCGCCGTTGCAGCGGCAGTGCATCGCCGTGCAGCCAGCCACCGACGATCAGGCGCGTGTTGATCTGCACCGATGGCGACAGCCGTGTATAGCGACGCAGGTCGAGCATGCCACGGCCATACTCCACGTGGCGACCATTCGAGGCGATCGGTGCCGCGACTTCGGTGCCGTACGTTTCATGTTCACCGAATCCCAGCTCGTAATCGCCCTGCAGATACCAGCCGGATCGCGGCCGCACCGGATCGGTGCGCGTGTCGTACGCCGCGTGAAGGAGGGTGCGCGTGTAGCGCGCGCGATCGAAGTCGGGATTCTGACGCCACGCTTCGTCGTTCTTCCAGAGCGTGAACGGGCTCAGGGTCCCGCGCGGCCGCCAGATCTCGTTGGTGAGTTCGACCGCCACACGAAATGCGCGGCCGTCACGATAGCTGAACGTGCCACCGCCGCCGTGCCGTTCGAAGTAATCGCGATAGTCGCTGTGGCCGATGAAACTCGCGAGGCCGACTTCCACGTCGCTCAGCTGCCAGTCTTCCACCGGCGCGACGATGTCGAACAACCGGGCCCCGATGCTGAAGTGGTCGTTGCGTCCAAAACGCAGTTCGGCCCGTGCATTGTGCCCGACGTTGTTGCCGTTCCACTCCAGTCGCGAGCCGGTGCGGAAGATCCCGAACAGGTCCGCCGCCACGATGCCGGCCTTCGTGCGATACCGCAGGCGCGGCCCGAATTCGATCGGCAGGCCTTCGACGCGATTGTAGGTGCGCGTGAGCGCGAGACGCAGCCCTATACCGGCCGTTGGTTCGCCGCGCCCGATCAATCGCCACACCTCGTCGAACGGTGCTTCGAGATGGAGGACGCCGTCCTCGAGTGAGTACCGCACGGAATCGGATTCGACGCGCACCGCGCCGAGTCGCGCACTGTCGGCGCCCGTCACACGACCACCGAGCACCGCGATGTCGCCGGTCACGATCGCCGTCGATGCAAACTCCACATCACCGTTGAGCACGAGCATCGGACCGTCGATGGTGCCGGCGATGCGCACCGGACCACCGATGATCGCCAGCGGCCCGCGTACCACGGAATCGCGTGGCAGCAGATACGGACCGGTCTCGCGATGTGTGGCTGGCGCGTTGTAGAGTGACTGCGCCTCTTCACGTTCACGGCGGGTCAGTCCCTTCGGGACACAGGCGCGCCCGCCGACGGTGTCACCGCAGGTGGACCATGTCGGCTGTTGCGCCGTCGCAGGCACGGCGACCAGGCCACTCGACAGCACGATCGCGACTGCACCTGCGCACGATCGGCGCACGGTCACGCGTCGCTCCGGCCGTCGAACATGCCGCCACCGATGCCCAGCCGCTTCATGCGGCGATACAGGTTGGGCCGGTCAGTCTGCAGGCGCCGTGCGGCTTCGGCCACGTTGCCCGTGGAGTCATCCAGCGCGCGCACGATCAGCTGCCGTTCGTAGCTGTCGAGTGCATCGCTGAGCGGCAACGTCGGTGCATCGATCCGCAGCGACGAACCGGGCGTGTTGCGCTCGGTGCCGCGCGGTGTCGGCAACACATCGTTCACGTCCCCCACCCGCAATTGCCGTCCCGGATACAGGATCGCGAGGCGCTCCACGATGTTCGCCAGTTCGCGCACGTTGCCGGGCCAGCGATGCGCTCGCAGCGCCGCCATCGCCTCGACGGTGAAGGTCGGTGCCGCACGACCCGTGCGTGTGCGATGCAGCGCCGTGAAGTGCAGCACCAGCTGTTCGAGGTCCTCGATCCGATCACGCAGCGGCGGCAGCGTCATCGGGATCACGTTCAGCCGGAAGAAGAGATCCTCGCGAAAACTCCCGTCGCGCACGGCCGACTCGAGGTCACGATTGGTCGCCGCCACGATGCGCACGTCGACCTTGATCGCCTTGCCGCCGCCGACGCGTTCGATTTCGCGCGCCTCGATCGCGCGCAACAGCTTCGCCTGCGCTTCACTGCCCAGATCGCCCACTTCGTCCAGAAACAACGTGCCGCCGTGCGCCAGCTCAAAACGGCCGATGCGTCGCTCCGTTGCGCCGGTGAATGCGCCCCTCTCGTGGCCGAACATCTCGCTTTCGACCAGGTCGCGCGGAATCGCGGCGCAGTTGGTGCGCACGTACGCCTTGTCCCGCCGTGGACTGCCGGCGTGCAACGCCCCCGCCACCAACTCCTTGCCTGTCCCCGACTCGCCCGAGATCAGCACGCGCGCATCACTCGGCGCCACCCGCGCGATCAGCTCGCGCACGTTCGCCATCGCGGGGCTGTCGCCGACCAATCCACCGGCGAGCCCGAGATCCTCGCGGAGCGTGCGCGCAGCGCGGCGCGTCTGTCGCAGCTCGAGTGCCGAGCCGAGTGCGAGCAGCGTCCCTTCCGGGGTGAGCGGCTTTTCGAGAAAGGTGAAGGCGCCGAGTCGCGTTGCCTTCACCGCATCGCTCAGGCCGGCGCGACCACTCATCATCACGACCGGCAGCTCCGGAAATTTTTCGCGGAACGTCGCCAGCGTATCGAGGCCGTCGCTGTCGTTCGGCATCATCAGGTCGAGCAGCACCACATCCGGTTCCGCTTCGATCGCACGCGCGAACGCGGCATGACCGTCCGGCGCGTCGCGGACTTCGTACCCTTCGGCGGCGAGCAGCGCACCCACCATGCGGCGGATGTTCGGCTCGTCGTCGACGATCAGAACGCTCGGCATCGGCGATCGATCACGTCTGGGCCGTACTGCGTTCGCTGAGCACCTTGGTCACGAATCGCTGGCCTTCGCTGATGCGCTCCACTTCCACGGACATCGCGTCCACCGCCGCCTCGATGCGGGTCAGGCGATCCGTCGTGTCACGTGGCGGCGCGGTGATCTGCCGGTTCGCGCTGCGGTTCACGAGCGCCTTCAGGAAGCCGAACACGGGATACGCCGCGATCATCAGGCAGAAGCCGACGATCGCCGTCGTGGCAATCGATTGCACCCCGGGCGGAATGTCGGACGGAAAGGGCATGCCGGTTCCGGAGAATCCGTCGCCGCCACCGCCCCCGCGATCGATGCCGCCGGTCGCGCCATCGATCGTGATCGTCTTGCCGCCGCGCTGAATCGTGATCACCCCGGGAGCCGGCGTCTCGCCGTTGATGGTGACGGCTGTCGGGGCCGTTGGCGCGGTGGGTGCCTGGGGCGCGGCTGGCACCTGGGCGGGCGCCTGCGGCGCGACGTCAGCACTACCCTGCGTTTTCATTGTGACATCACCCACGTGGTACCTCCACCCTGTCGCGGTCCGACAACAACCGCGTTGTGAATCGCTGACCTTCGCTGATGCGTTCGACTTCCACTGCCACGGATTCTATCCCGACTTCCATCCGGCTGAGACGTTGTGCGAGATCGGCGGGCAGCGCGGTCGACGTCGCGCCGCGCATCTTGATGCGGTAGCGCTGCGTCAGCGCGAGCATCAACACGATCGCGGTGGATATGACCGAGAGTCCGCCGATCACGTACGGGCCATCACTTTCCTGCTGATGATCGGGAAGCGGCAGGCCGAGTGCCGTCGCGGCGGCTTCAGGGGACGCGTTGTCGATCGTGACGGTCTTGCCATCCTTCGTGATGGTGATGACCACCGGCGTGCCATCCTGCCCGTTTCGTGCGGCGTCGCGCGCTTCCTGCGCCACGTCACGTGCCGCCTGTCGCGCTTCGTTCGCCGCATCCCGCTGCTCCTGCGCCGCGTCGCGTTGCAGCTGT
>JACMLX010000110.1 GCA_014379355.1 Gemmatimonadaceae bacterium | reverse complement strand
TGCCTCCCGCGCCGCTCCCGCCCGGGCTCCCGCCGGTGGGCGCGGCACCGTACACGGCTGAAGTGCACGTCGAGCCGCCGATGATCATGCCGGCGCCGGTCGCCTTGCCGCCTGCGCCGGTCGTCAAGGCACAAGCGACACCGGTTGCGGGTGAGTTCACACAGATGTTCTCTCCTAGTGCGCACACGCCGTCGCCCGGTGTGCCGTCCAGCGCCGCGCCAATGGCACAACGTCCGGTCGCGGGGCCATCCGCCGACCTGTCGCTCCCGCTCCCGCCGCCCGCAGCGCTATCGCCGTCACCACGGCCCGTCGTCATGCCGACACCGGCAGTCATGCCGTCAGCGCCGACGCCTCCCGCGTCGATGCCGAACGCCGGTTTCGATGCGCGCGGACTGAGCTCATTGCCGCCACTCCCGCCAAGCGCGCCGACGGCGCCGCCGTCGTACAACGCGCCGCCAGCCGCGTGGCCGCCACCAGTACCAGCGCCGGCATTGCATCCGCCGGTCCTGCAGTCGCCCGGTCCTCACTCGTTACCGGACGTGGCACTCACGCCACCGACAGCGTCACCCGTGCCGTCGGTGCTGCCGCCACCCATGTTCGGTTTTCCCGAGCCCGGCGCGGCCGCGAAGAAGGAACGCGTCATCGGTCCGAGTGAGGCGACGCTGGTGCTGAAGAAGCAGGTTCCCGTCGTCAGCGCGGCGGCCGTCGAGCCGGCCGCCGCCACATCGACGCAGAAGCCGCCGACGCGTCTCACGCTGCCGATCATCCTGACCATCAACGCCGTGGTCCTGCTCACGCTGGCGCTGATCCTCTACTTCGTCTTTCGCAGTCCGCCGACGAGCGCGCCGACCGTGCCAGGTGCACAATCCACCGCCGACAGCACCGGCGCGGCCGTCGATTCCACAGCAGCGCGAGACTCCGGGGCGATCAGGAAGTAGAGCACGAACTGCTGGGGACGGATAGGTCGGAGAGGCCGGAGAGTGCGCACAGTTCCGGCTTCTCTCTTCGCGCGCCATCGCAACTTTTTTGGGTGAGGAGCGCACGGAGTGCTCGCGCCGTCACGGTCTGCCCATCGCGTACCGACGATTCTTGTGAACAGCAGTTCCTCAAACAAGTCGGCGATCGTGCGCGCCACGCCGGTCGTTGCGACCGACGCACTCCCCGTCCTCCCCGTTCTATCCCCGACAGAAGTCAGGGATGCCACGCGAAACGGTGCGCGTTGCAACCGACGAACTCCGTGCCCTCCGTGCGCTCCGCTCCAGCAGTCAGTGATGCTCCGTGAATCACGGAATGTTGCAACTGGCACCTGACCGCAGCGTACGATGCTACCGGAGCTGCACGATCAGCTCGAGCCGCGCGTCGCCGAGATCTGACGGCACCCACACCGCCAGATTGCGCGCGCGTTCGATGGCTTCCCACGCCGGACCGGTGCGACGCAGCACGAAGTACTGCTGATCCATCTTGATCGGCAGGCCCGCCGGCGGCTGCGCGACGTGCACCAGTTCGACGCCGGCGAGCGCCTGTCGGATCAGCGTGTCGACGACATCCGACGACGCGACCTTGCAGCCGCTGACGACCTTGTTCACGATGTCCACCGGACGGAGCGACGCAGCCACCGCCAGATACCATTGCGGTGCCTGCAGCCAGCTCTGCTGCTCGACTGCCACCGCGTGCACGGAGTGGCGCACCACGCGCAGCGGGCGCGCCACTGCCGTATCCGGCACGGCGGTGTCGAGCAGCTCGTGCACACGGGCATCGAGCAGGGTGAACACGTCGCCGAGCCTGAGGTGATCGTAGGTCGGCAGCGGCGTCGGTGCGGCGGAGAACGTGGTCAGCGCCCCTGCCAGCGCGATCATCGCCTCCCACAATCCTGCCGGGTGTCCGCGCCGCACCTCGTGCAGATGGCGCAGCGCAGGCAGGTGTGTGTTCAGCGTGTAGAGCAGCCAGAACGCCGCGACGTCGGTGACGGAAAAGTCCGCCAGTCCCTGATTGCGCTGACGACGCGCGCCCGACACTGCGCTGGCCTTGGACGCCACCCGTTCGAGCAGCCGACGCGCGATGCTCACCAGGTATTCGTTGGCGCCCAGCTCGAGGAGCGGCGGCACGTACGACGGATCGATGGTCGTGACGCCAGCCGCGTCACGCACGAGGCGCAGCACCGGCAGCGTCGTATAACCATCCAGTGACTCCCCTTCGAACAGCAGGCGCAGGTTCGCTCTCGCGACACTGATCGGGCGTTCGCCCAGCCCCGTCACCTCATCACGCCGCGATACTTCATCACCATGCCAGCGTGCGATGGCGCGTTCGCTGGCACTCGCGACATTGCGTCCACCCGGGCGGTACTCGGGCACCGCCAGGTACACGATGAGCGTGGTCGCATCGGGTCCCCAGATGGCGCCGAACGGCCGCGGTGCCGGCGACGGATCGCCCGCCGGGGCATCGACCACCAGGCCATCCGGAAACCGGGCCACGACGGCCGTCACGACGACGTTCCCGGCGGCCAGTGCGGCACGATCGAGGTCGACACGCTGCAATCCCCACGGACAGAACGACAGTGCGGCGACCTGGAACGCCAGCGATTCCTCGTGTGCCCGATCCTGCTGCTGCAGGTGCTGCGGCGCGAGAAGGGTCCCCTTGGACCAGAGGACGGAGTGGGCGTGAGGCATGACGCGAACATACGGACGGACACGCCGCACGGCCAATGGCGACGGCGCGCTGCGTATGGGTCGCGCGCGCTATCCGATACACTCGTCGCACGGCCGTGACTGAACGCACGACAGGCGCTCCCGGTTGCCGGACGCATCCTTGACGGCACTCTCCCCGGATGACACACTGAGCGTGCCGAAACGGAATCGGGAGCGCGCTGGCGTCAGGGCAGGCCAGCGGAACTGATGCAGCGCTCCTCGGTGCGTGCTCGCGCTCCAGCGTTCACTCCTCGTGTGAACGTCGTCTCCATAACTCCCGGAGCAGTTACGATGGCTGACAGCACACAAAAGAAACTCGAGCGCGTACGCGCTCCCCGTGTCAACATCAGCTACGACGTGGAGGCGGGCAATGCGATCGAGCAGCGATCGCTGCCTTTCGTCATGGGCATTCTCGGGGACTTCACGGGCATGCCGGTGGAACCGCTGGCGCGCGTCAAGGATCGCAAGTTCATCGAGGTGACGCCGGACAACTTCGACGACGTGCTCGCGAGCATGAAGCCGCACCTCCAGTTCTCCGTCGAGAACAAGCTCAGTGAAGATCCGAACGCCGCCAAGCTCGGCATCGATCTCACGTTCAAGAGTCTCGATGACTTCGCACCCGACGCCGTGGCGAAGCAGGTGAAGCCACTGCGCGAACTGCTCGAATTGCGCACCAAGCTCGCGGACCTGCGCGGCACACTGCAGACGAACGAGAAGCTCGACGAGCTGCTGCAGGAAACCCTGCATGACGACGCGAAACTGGCCGCGCTGAAGTCCGAGCTCGGCCTCGACAAGCCGGAGGGTTGAGCTGATGGCAGACGCACAGGCAGCCGGCGCAGGCGCCGCACCGCAGGCAGAATCGCGCGAACTCGGACTGCTCGACCAGATCGTCGCCGAAGGGCGATTCGGCGCCGACACACAGGCGCAGACGCGCGGCAAGGATATCGTCTCCCGCTTCGTCTCCGAAGTGCTCGAAGGCGCCGTCACGATCGGCCGCGACACCGAGTCGATGATCAACGCGCGCATCGCGCAGCTCGATCACCTGCTGTCGCTGCAGACCAACCAGATCATGCATCACCCGGAATTCCAGAAGCTCGAGGCCAGCTGGCGCGGACTCAAGTATCTGCTCAACCAGAGTGAGACGGGCGAGCAGCTCAAGCTCAAGATCTTCAACGTGAGCAAGAAGGAGCTGCTCCGCGACCTGCAGCGCGCACCGGAGTTCGACCAGAGCGCGCTCTTCAAGAAGGTCTACGAAGAGGAGTACGGCGTGTTCGGCGGCGCACCGTTCGGCGCGCTGCTCGGCAACTTCGAGTTCGACAAGAGTGGCCAGGACATCGAGCTGCTTGAGAAGATTTCCAATGTCGCTGCGTCTGCCCACGCACCATTCATTGCGTCGGCATCCCACGAAATGTTCAATCTCGAGAGCTTCTCGCAGCTCGACCAGCCGCGCGACATGGCGAAGGTGCTCGACAGCACCGAGTACGCGAAGTGGAAGGCGTTCCGCAACACGGACGATTCCCGCTACGTCGCGCTGGCGCTGCCACGCATGCTGATGCGTGAGCCGTACGGGGCCAAGACGGTGCCGATCGAGGCGTTCAACTACGACGAACACGTCGACGGCACCGAGCATGACGACTACCTGTGGGGCTCGGCCGCATGGGCACTCGGCGCCAAGATCACCGACGCCTTTGCGAAGTACAGCTGGTGCGCGGCCATCCGCGGCGTGGAGAGCGGCGGTCTCGTCACCGGTCTGCCGGTGCACAACTTCCAGACCGACGCCGGTGAAACGGTGATGAAGTGCCCGACCGAAGTGTCGGTCACCGATCGGCGTGAGAAGGAGCTGGCCGATCTCGGATTCGTGCCGCTCGTGCATCAGAAGGGCACGCCGAACGCTGCGTTCTTCAGCGTCCAGAGCGCGCAGAAGGCCAAGATGTACGACAGCCCGCAGGCGTCGGCCAACGCCCGCATTTCAGCGCAGCTGCCCTACATCTTCGCCACCTCGCGGTTCGCGCACTATCTGAAGGTGATGATGCGCGACAAGATCGGCGGGTTCATGACGGCCGGCGAGGCGACGTCGTTCCTCAACCGCTGGATCTCGCAGTACGTCGTGTCCAACGACGATGCGTCGTTCGAGACCAAGGCGAAGCGTCCGCTCAAGGAAGCGCGGATCGACGTCGTGGAAGTGGCCGGCAAGCCCGGCGTGCTGCGTGCCGTCGCATTCATGCGCCCGCACTTCCAGCTCGACGAACTGTCCATCTCGATGCGTCTCGTCGCGGAACTGCCACCGCCGGCCGGCAAGTAACCGGACGAGGCGACAGGTCGCCGTTGCAGTCCCTGCAGTCTGATGACCCCCACTCACCCCTCTCGTTAGGCACACGACCATGGCGATCTATCTCAGTTGCGGAAAGCAGGCAGGACTCGAAGGCATTGCCACCGATGCACTCGTCAAGGACAAGGGCGCATCGGCCTGCAGCTCGTTCCAGTTCGGCGTTGGACTCGGTGTCAGCATCAGCAAGGGCGGCGTGCAGAAGAGCGACCCGAGCCTGAGCGAAATCGTCGTCACCAAGACCTTCGACGCGATGTCGCCGGCGCTGTTCATCAACTCGTGCCTCGGCACGACGATCACGGCCGTCACCGTCGACTTCACCGGCACCGCCGGCGACGCGGCGAACAGCTCGGTGATCTACCTGACCTACGAGTTGACCAACGCCATCATCACCGGCCACTCGGTGAGCAGCGGTGGTGACCTCCCGTCGGAGAGCATCAGCATCGCGTACGAGGCGATCGTGATGACGTACAACACGCCGCCCAAGACGGCGAAGAACAAGGACGGTTCGCCGGTGGTGCAGAAGTTCAGCGTCATCGAGAACAAGAAGAGCTGACCGCAATGCCGACCGCTCTCGACGCGTTCCGCGCTGGACGTCTTTCCGAGGCGGTCGAGACGCTGGGCATCGAACTCCGGCAACACCCGGCCGATGCCCGGCGTCGCGCGTTCCTCTTCGAACTGCTCTGCTTCGAAGGCAACTACGAACGCGCAGTGAAACAGCTGGATGTGCTGGGGTCCGCCTCGAAGGAGGCGGAACTCGGTGCCTTGTTGTACAAGGGCGCCATTCGTGCGCAGCGTGAGCGCGAATCGCTCTTCGCCGATGGCGCCTTTCCGCTCGACCCGGCACCGGCCGTCACCGGCACGATCAACGGCCGGCCGTTCACGTCACTCGAGGATGCGGACCCGCGGATCGGCGCACGTCTCGAATGTTTCGCCGCCGGCAAGTACATGTGGCTGCCGATGGCGCATGTCGCGCAGGTCTCGATGTCGGCGCCCACCGCGGTGCGCGACACACTCTGGCCCTCGGTGCGCGTACGCACCGGCACACACTTTCGCGGCATGGAGCTCGGCGAAGTCCTGCTTCCCGTCATTGCCGCCGGCACCTCGACGCAGCCCGATGATCTGCTGCGGCTCGGCCGCATGACCGACTGGCAGCCGCTGCCGGATGGTGGCGAAGCGCCGCTCGGCCTCAAGTGCTGGCTCGTCGACGGCGAAGAATTTCCCCTGCTCGAATTGCGCGAGCTGCAGATCGACGAACGAGTCCAGGATTCGCCGCCGGCCGCGTGAGCTGATGTGCAGTGCGCCGCGACGCGGCTGCATCCGTCGCGTGCCGGTCGTCCGTCCGCGCCTCTCCCTGTCTCCGTTCCGGATCGCATGCCTGCCCGTACCGACCTGCTCGAGCCGCTCCTCGCTCCAATTGCCGGCGACAACCCGTCGGGTCGGTGGATGCGCGATGATCCGATCTACGAAAAGATCAAGGAAGCGCGTCGCGAGGACGACGATGCCGATCAGGGCGCATGGCAGCGTGCCCGGAAGGTGGCCGATCACGGACAGGTGATCAAGCTCACCGGCGAGGTGCTCGCCGGCACGTCGAAGGATCTGCAGCTCGCCTCATGGTGGGCCGATTCGATGCTCAAGCGTGAAGGCGTCATCGGCCTGCGCGACGGCGTCGCACTGATGCGTGGCCTGCTCGATGACTTCTGGGACACGCTCTACCCCAGCATCGAGGACGGCGACGCCTCGATGCGTGCAGGGCCGATGGATTTCATCGGCATCAAGCTCGTCGACGCGGTACGCGCCGCACCCATGAACGCCGCGCGCCACGCCTTCCGTGAGCACGACGAGGCGGCACTGGTCGGTACTGAAGAGGAAACGCGCGACGACGACGCACGGACTGCCGCGCGCACGGCGCTGGCCGACAAGGGGCAGCCGCTGATCGAGGATGTGATCGCGTCGGTCGACGCGACGCCGAAAGCGTGGTACGTCGCGCTCGTCACGGCGATCGACGAAACGATCACCGATGTCGCCGCGCTCGATGCATTCGGTGACGCACACTTCGCGGACGACGCGCCAAGTTTCCGTCGCCTGCTCGATGTGCTGGAAGGGGTGCAGCGCACGGCCAACCTGATGCTTGCGCGGCGTCGGCTGCAGGAGCCGGACGACGATGGCAGCACCGGTGGCGACTCGGTCGCGGGTGTGGTCGGTAGCGTCGCCGGTCCGACGTCTCTTTCGCTGCTGCCGACAAGTGAAACGGACGCGATCACACGCGTGATCGTGTCCGTGCGGTATCTGCGTCGCGCGCGTCCGACCGATCCTGCGCCGTATGCCATGCTGCGCGCCCTGCGCTGGCAGGAACTGCGGGCCACGCCGTCGGAAGGTGGTGCACCGGCGCCGGCGTTGCTGCAGGCGCCACCGACCGCCGAACGTGCTCGCCTCAAGAGCATGATGCTGACCGGGGCTCACGAAGACGTGCTCGATGGTGTCGAGGAACTGCTCGGCGCGACGGGTGGTGGCGCGTGGCTCGACGCCCAGCGCTGGGCCATCGATGTGGTGGCGACCCTGGGCGCCGACTACGCCGATGTCGCGCGGGTGCTGCGATCGGAACTGCGACAGCTGCTCGCCGATTTTCCCGCGTTGCCACAAGCGACGCTGCTCGATGACTCGCCGGTCGCGAATACCGAGACGATCGCGTGGCTGCAGCGGCAGGGCCTCACCGGTACGGGCGGCAATGCGCCGGACGATGCGCGACTCGATGGCATGCCGTCCGCACCGCGCCGGCCGATGCTCGAGCGGGCACGTGCCGAGGTGTCCAGCGGACGACTCGACAAGGGCGTCGCGCTGCTGATGGGCGACCTCGCCCGCGAACGCAGTGAACGTGCGCGCTTCTTGCGCCGTCTCGAACTCGTCACGATCCTCGTCGACGCGGGGCGTGCGGACATCGCGATGCCGATCGTCGAGGAGCTGCTCGAACAGCTCGACACGCACAAGCTCGACGCGTGGGAGGACGGCGGAGTGGTGGCGCAGGCGCTCGTGCTGGCCTGTCGAACGCTCGACGCCACCGACGGCGACCGCCGGCGTCGCGGAGAACTGTACCTGCGCATCTGCCGACTCGATCCGATCGCCGCATTGGCGCTCAAGGCGTCATGAGCATGGCGCGGGACGATGAGCGTGACCGGTCGGGCACCTGGAATCGGCCCGCAGACATCACGGCTCCGCGTCGCGACGGCAATGCGCGACCGGTGCAGGCGTCACTGCTCGATCGGCTCACCGACGAAGCACCGGGGATTTCGCGCGAGGTCATGCCGTCGCACGCCGAGAGTGTGCGTGCGCTGCGCATTGCGGTACGTCACGATCTCGAATGGCTGCTCAACTCACGTCGCGACCTCGTGACGATCGACGAGGACATGGTCGAGGCGCGTCGCTCGCTGTTGCGCTACGGCGTGCCGGATGTGAGTTCGATGTCACGCGAGGGCAGTGACACGCTGCAGCGCATCGTGCGCGAAGTCGAGGAATGTGTGACGCTGTTCGAGCCGCGCCTCGCGCAGGTCCGCGTACGGGCACACGCGGATCCCGGCGTTGGCGGCCGACCGGAACTGCGCTTCACGATCGAGGGCATGCTGCGCGTCGATCCTGCGCCGGAGCGTGTGGTGTTCGACACCGTGCTGGAGACCGGACGCGGCGAATACCTGGTGCGCGCCGGAGGCGATGACGATGCGTGACGAGCTGCTCTGGTACTACGAGCGCGAGCTCGGGTATCTGCGTCGCCTCGGCGCCGAGTATGCGCAGCGGTATCCGAAAGTGGCGGGCCGCCTGCAGCTCGAGGCGACCAAGTGCGAGGATCCGCACGTCGAACGATTGCTCGAGGGCTTCGCCTTTCTCGCGTCGCGAATCCACCTCAAGCTCGACGACGACGTCTCGCAGGTCGCCGAGTCGATGCTCTCCATCGTCGCGCCGTCACTCGTGCGACCCGTGCCCGCGGTGTCGATCGCCGAATTCGTGGCGGATCCCGAGCGCGCGACGATGCCGGAGGGCGTGGTCGTCCCGCGCGGGTCGTTGCTGCGTACGCGGCCGGTCGGCAGCATGCGATGCACGTTTCGCACGGCGGCGGCGGTGCATCTCTGGCCATTTTCCGTGGCCGATGCGCGCTGGGTCACGCCGGACGCGATCAACCCGCCGATTCGCGGCAGTGATGCCGTGGGTGCGTTGCGCATCGAGTTGCGCGCGTTCGCCGGCGTCGACCTGTCCACGCTCACGATGGACAGCCTGCGCCTGCACCTGCATGGCGATGGCCCGGTCGCATCGACGCTCCACGAAGTGCTCTGCCGCGACGCGGCGGCAATCTTCGTGCGGCCGCTCGATGACGGCAAGGCGTCGGCGACGACGCGGATCGAGGTGTCGGCGCGTGCCTTGACGCCCGGTGGATTCGGCGCGGACGAGCGATTGTTCGAAGGGGGTGCCGCGACACTCGCGGCGTTCGGCTTGTTGCAGGAATACATCGCGCTGCCTGCGGCCTTCCGCTCGATTGACCTCGCCATCGGTGCGGCGCTGCGCGAGTCCGGCGCCGTGACGGCCGCGGAGATCGTGATACTCGTCGCGCCGTTCGAACGCGGAGACCGCCGCGCAATTCTCGCGGCCGGCGTGACACGCGACACGGTGCGGCTGGGCTGTACGCCGGTGGTGAATCTGTATGAGCATGTCGCGGAGCCGATCATGCTCACGCATCGCCGCGACGAGTATCCGCTCGTGCCCGACGCGCAGCAGCGCATGGCCACCGAGGTCTATGCCGTGACGGATGTCGTCGGCGTGCCGGCCGGTGGCGGCGAGGCGACACGGTACGAGCCACTGTATGGGCTGCGCCATGACATGCCCGTGGGCGAGCAGCCGGTGTTCTGGACCGCGCGTCGCCATCCGGCACCGGAACGCGGCGCGCGCGCCAGCGATCTGTCGCTCGCATTCGTCGATCGTGGTGGCCGCACATTGCAGCCACGCCACGACGTGGTCACCGCGCGCACGCTCTGCTTCAATGGTGACCTGCCGTCGCGCCTGCCTGTCGGCGATGTGCGTGGTGATTTCGAATTGATGGGCGGCGGACCGTTGACCCGCATCGTGGCGCTGCTGCGCCCGACACCCGCCGTGCATCCGCGACTCGGTGCGTCGCTCGCGTGGCGCCTTGTCTCGCAGCTGTCGCTCAACCATCTCACGCTCGCCGACGGCCCGGCGGCACTGCGCGAGTTGCTGCGGTTGTACGACCACGCCGAGTCGCCGGATTTCGAGCGACAGGTGCAAGGTGTGCTCGATGTGCGTGGCGAGGCGGTGCACGCGCGCGTGCCGGGA